>CAZSMW010000272.1:0-8220 GCA_964607985.1 uncultured Eubacteriales bacterium | reverse complement strand
GTTCGTCAGGCCGTAATGCGACGAGAATCGACCTTATACTTGATATGAGTAGAAAATAGAAAGAAATGGCCATTCCTTGCATGCACAATAAAATTGGCGTGTGGAATGCTGCCCCAAAGAAAACGCTCATCAATTGTATTCCAATACGGTTATTGGAAAATTCAGACACGCCCGTCGGATCCTGCAAAGGCAGTCCAAACAGCCGGATCATGTCGGCATACATTTTATGTATCTCCAGGTCACCAGAGTATAAACCCGGAATAATATAATATTCTCCCAATGTCAGACCCTTTAGGCCATAATGATAAAAGCCCAATAAAAACGCTATTGCGAACAGCAGAAGAAGTGGTTTAAGGTGAAATCTATATTTCTTAATCGATTTCCAAGAGAGAATTGGTATCAAAAAAATGGCCAAAAGAAACCAACCTGCCTTATAAATGGGCATTAGCCAGCTGACCAAAAATGTTATCATCATCATGGCGGATAGGCCAACAGCCATATACAATGGAAACATAATTTCGGATTCATCGACCCCAAATGCGGTAATATGCCTGCACGTAAGTCTGTTTAACAATGAAATGCCGACAATTGACGAACTTATTACAATTAATGAGTATATAAAAAATAGAACCAGTATTTGCAATGATACGTTTCCAATAATCATCGAGAGATTTGAAAGGATGCTACCATGCATTATGACCTTCTCCCCATTCTTTGGACAGCTGAGGGGCTTCCTGAAGGTGGATCGAAAGCCTGCCTCTCGTGACCATTGTATCCATTTTGACTCATTTTCGACAGTTGATTTATTGAAATTCCTGTAAATGAACGGATTTCGGGCGCGCGAAAAGACTTTGGCACTACGGCAGATGGGCTCAGTCGCATATCGTCACTGAGGACGGACGGCTTCCATCGCCTCCCTGCCTTCAAGGAACTTCTCGATCTCGGACCGAAGGTTGGGAACTCGGCCCGATTGAAGCACTTGGCCTTCCTGATCCATCACGTCATGTGAGAGTATTGACGATGATGGTCAATTCCGACATAATTCATTTGTGCACCTCCTTAAAGAAGATTTTCCATGGAGAGTCTATCTAACTCCCCGAGGAGGCCCGTCACATCATCATGTTACCTGTCCTTGTTTCCCCGGTTTTTTGTTATAAAGTTATATGCGAAAAAACTCGGTTGCATGTCTGATTGGCTGCGTCCTTGCGGCGCTTGCGGCGGTCGGCTGCAAATCCGGCGCCCGCGGTCCGCGCTCAAGTACGATCCCGGACGCCAAAGATTTGAACGTAGTGGTGCTGTTTTTGGATACATTGCGCGCTGATCACCTGCCCTTTTACGGGTATAAAACCGATACCGCGCCCTTTCTTAATACCCTGGTCGACAAAAGCGTTCTTTTTGAAAGGACCTTGTCCAGCGCGGGATCCACCGCCCCTGCCGTGGCCTCGATCATGACCTCCTATTATCCGGTCCAGCACGGCGTGATTACGGGCTTTCTTATCACCCATCACATGCAGAAAGACAATCCCGAGATAGAATTGAATAAACTCCCTTCCGGGCTTACAACCATGGCGGAGGCGTTTAAGGCCGGCGGGTACAAGACCTATTTGTTAAGCGACAATATCAACATCTCTGACGAGATGGGCTTTGCGCAGGGCTTTGACAAGCATAAGACCTTTAATGACAAGGGATCGGATAAGGTCAACCGCATCCTTTATGGGATTTGGGTAACATTTTACGTGAGTTAATGCGCTTCGTTCACCGGCAAGGGATATATTTTCCAGGACCGGAGGAGAGATATCCATGACCAGGCGGCGGATACTGTTTTTCTCCATGATCGCCGTCTGCCTCGCGGCGGTTTTTTTCCGTTGTTCGAGGCAAACGACGGATCCGTTCCCCGTGACCCGGGACATCCTTCGGGAGATCAAGGCCGGGGTCCAAGATGAAACGAGCGAAATCGATTTCCACCAAAAGGAAGCCCTCATGAAATATCTCCTGACCGGGTGGACCACCGTCAATGGAGGGCCGGTCCATACTCAGGGGGAAGATTCCCGTCTCGTCTTCTACCATCTCAATGAAAGCCGGAACCTTCGGGCCGCCGTGACTTGGCGGGACATGGCCGAGGGGAGGGCCGATGAGACCTTTCCCGCGATCGAGCTGAACGGACAATCGGTGGGCTCGTTTCCGGTCGGTTCCGCATCGACAACCGTGGACTTGACCTTCCCGGCCAAAGCCGTTAAGCAGGGGCAAAACGTCCTGGGCATCCGGCAGAGGGTTTCTAAGGGCCCGGCAACGGCGCCCCGTCCTCTTGTCGTCGAGCGGATCGCCTTCGAAAGGCCCTCCCCGATAGGCAAGCAAGGCCTCGCCCAGCCCGCGGCCACCGCAGTGAGCTATTTCATCGAGCTTCCTGACCAGTTCGCTCTGGACATCGATTGCCAATGCTTCAATGGCGTTCATCCTTCCTTCGAGCTGGCGGACGAAAAGGGCGGAACCGTCACGATCGGCCTTCCCCGGGGGGGTGGACCCTTTCAAAAAACAGTCCGGCTCAAACGGGAGGGCATATACAGGCTTCAGCTCGTGGCCAAAGGCGGGAAGGGCGGCTATGTTGTCTGGTCGCGGATCGCACTCAAGACCCGTCCTCCCAAGGTCGTTGCGCCTCTTCCTCGGCCGGTTTCCCCTCTCCCTAAGAAGCCGGACATCGTTTTATATGTCATCGATTCCCTGCGGGCCGACCGTCTCGGCTGTTACGGCTACGGGCGGCAAACGACGCCATCGATCGACAAGTTCGCCCGGGAAAATGCCCTTTACCGGAACGCCTACTCCAACTCGGCCTGGACCAAGCCGGCGGCGGCATCCCTTTTCACGGGCCTCTTTCCCAAGAACCATTTGACCCAGCACCTAACGGACCGTCTTCCGAAGGGCGCGGTCACCCTGGCCGAAGAGCTTGGAAAGAACGGATACCGGACTGCGGCCATCGTGGGCAACGATATCCTCGATTCCCGGTTCAAGATCGGCCGGGGCTTCGAGGCTTTCCAGGTCCGGGCCCTATCCTCCGAGATCAACCAGGAGGTTTTCCGCTTCCTGGACTCTGTTCTCCCCCGGAAGGACCGGGAGCCGCTGTTCCTGCTCATCTGGGCCATGGATCCCCATGCTCCTTACACCCCGGACCCGGCATTCCGGAACCTTTTCGATATCCGGCGCTACGAGCCGATCGATGCCTTGGAAAAGAGCGAGCTGATCATGCGGATCCGCAGCGGAAGGATCCGGCCCACGCCCGGCCAATGGGAATACATGAAGACGCTTTATGACCAGGAGGTCGCGTTCAGCGATGCGTCGTTCGGGCGGTTGCGCGTTTACATGGAGGACAAAGGCGTCTATCGGGACGCCGTAGTCATCGTCACCGCCGACCACGGCGAGGCCTTTAACGAGCACGGGGCCGTCGGCCACGGATCTTCCCTGCACAACGAGCTCATCAGGGTCCCCCTGATCATCAAGGCCCCCCCCCTGTCCAAGGGCGCCCATGAGGAACGCGTCCAACATACGGACCTCTTCCCCACCCTGCTGGACCTGCTCGGCCTGGAGCCGCCGTATCCGCTGGACGGCGCTTCCCTTCTGCGTTTGACCGACCCGAAGAGGACCCTTTTCTTCGACCTGGCCACCTACAACTCGACAGCCGTCCTGGACGAGAAAAAGATCATCTTCACGGGCGCGAAGCATGCCGCGCTGACGGGCGTCCCCTCCCTGGAGGTGTATGCGCTTACGGATCCCGACGAAGAGCACCCCCTGGAACTCGAGAGCTTCCGGGACCAGATCAGCCTGCAGAAATTGCTTTTCCACAGGAACACCCCCGGCCAATTCGGTTCCCAGGGGAGGGCAGCCAAGATCACCAAGGAGATGGAAGAGAAGCTGAAGGCCCTGGGCTATATCAATTAACGGGCCGGGCGTTCGTGATCTTGACGGCGATGGCGGTTGACGTTTTCTCGACCTGATTCACCCTTCCGGCCCGCGGCCATCGCCTTCATTACGGAGGTTGCCGTCGTGGATCGGATTATCGATCATCTAAAGCTGACGTTTGTGGCGGCGAAGCCTCCACTGCCTAATGTCGCACCGCAGGAGTTCTTGATGGCCGCTGATGCTTCGGCCGAATATTTCTCATAAACCTCTTAGATATGCCGAAGGGGGAGGTCCGGGTGATTTCCGGCTCATCGGGCCGCGCTGACGGCATCCGGGTTGCCCGTCCGCGCTCTCCAGGCGTCCTTGACATGTTCCAAGCCCTGATTTATGCTTTTGTATGGTGGCGAGATGGGACAATCGATGCGAAAAGGCGTCTCCAACCGGCTCAGCAGAAAACGAAATACCTATGGAGGCTGAACGGAAATGCGTTGATCGTCCAAAGACCAAGGAGTGTTTTTTCATGAAAACCCATAATCTGCTTTCGCGCCGGGCATTCATTATGTCAACTGCGACCGTGGCGGCCGCTACGATCCTGCCATCGCGCGTTCTGGGCGCAAAAGGGCAGACGCCCCCACGCGGGCAGTTTCGCTTTGCCCAGATTGGGTGCTGGGGCCAAGGCAAACACGATCTGATGGGAGTGATCAAAGCAGGCGGGCGTCCGGTGGCCCTGTGCGACGTGGACGCGGCAGTGTTCGGCAAAGCGCTTAAGCGGTATCCTGAGCTCGACAAAACGCTTAAGCAGTATCCCGATACGCCCGTGTTTACGGACTATCGAAAAATGCTAGACAAGATCGGGAGGGATATCGATGGCGTGGTCGTCTCCACGCCGGACCATTCGCATGCCGTGGCGGCTTTGGAAGCGATCCGTCGGGGCAAGCATGTCTACGTTGAAAAACCCCTGGCCCGCACCTTCGGGGAATGCCAGGCCCTGCTCGACGCTTCCCACAAGTATGGCGTGGTGACGCAGATGGGCAATCAGGGGCACTCCGGCGCGGGACTCAAGCTCTGGCAGAAGATGATGGACGCCGGCGCGTTCGGCGAGATCGAGCGGATAGACGTATGGTCCGACATGCCCGACTGGCCTCAGGGAATGACCGAGCCGCCCGAGCCCGAGGAGATACCGCCGAGCATGTCATGGAATGACTGGATCGGCCCGCAGTCGATGCGGCCATACTCGAAGTTTTACGCGCCGAAAAAATGGCGGGGTTGGTGGGATTTCGGTTGCGGCGCAATGGGCGACGTGGGCTGTCATAACATGGACCCCGTCTTCTGGATTTTCAAACTCGGCCTGCCGGTCTCGGTCAAGGCTCAAACGTCGTCCCCTGCAGGAATCGCGTATCCCGAATGGTCGATCGTCGAGTTCACCTTCGCCCCGACGTCCGTCTATTCCAGGCCCCTCAAGGTAACGTGGTATGACGGAAAGAAGCTGCCTCCCAAGCCCGAAGGCGCGCATCCCCAGCTGCAGCTGGGCGAAAACGGTTGCATGATCACCGGATCGAAGATGACGGCGAAAGGCTCTTCGCACGCCGCAGCGCCGTATCCCATCGCGCTGGGCGGGAAGCCTTACAGCCAGGCGGTCAAGGAAGTGGAAAGCCACTGGCGCGCCGAGTTGAAGAAACTCGAGGACAACGACCACTACAGTTTGTGGGTTGAGGCCGCCAAGGCCGGCCAACCGTCGAAGCCAGGCAGTAACTTCTCATACTCTGCTCCGATGACCCAGGCCATGCTGCTGGGATGCATTGCGTTGCGATTCCCGGGCAAGGATCTTCATTGGGACAACGACAAGCGGCAGTTCAGCAATCTGCCCGAAGCCAACCAGTGGCTGACGTTCAAGCCACGCGAAGGATACAGCCTGAGCCTCTGAGACCGCGTGGCGAGTCACTTTGCCATGGATTATCTGTGCCCTGCCCCCGATCAATGTATCACCTCTAAGCTGAGATATTCAAGCAACTTTGTCTCCAGCGCTGGAGGCCTATATGCCAAGTAGCTATGTGGTCAACATGCTCATAAAGCATAAGGCCGAGAGGTGAGGTCGGGGATGGCCCGGAGAACGAAACTTCATAATCCATTTGCGGGCCGGGCGTTCGTGATCCGGGCGGCGGCGGGTCCGTTGGGCCCCCGTGGGCTTCTCAGCCTGGATATCGATAGATCCAGATGGATAATCCGATAAGAACAAGAAGAGTTCCGTCGAGAACGTAGCGCAGCCAGCGGGCATGAAGCCCCAGAAGTTCCCTGCCCCTTACGAGAAATACGCCCAGGACCGGAACAAGCGAAAGAAAATAATGCGCTTTTGATACCGTATAAACTGGATTCTTGAGCGTATATATAGCCAGGGCTATCCATGTCCATATCGACACAGCAACAATGACAAGATCCTTGTTCAAAGCCGGACGGCGAAAAGCGGACAACGCGCTTGCTCCCAGGCCCAATAAGATGGCCATGGAAGGCATGGCTGCAAGAATGAGCATGATGCTCATTAAAAGAAGAGTCGAGTTCAACCGGGGATGATCTTTTTTAATAAGATTGAGGTGAGCATCCGCCCAGAGCGTGGCATAGATTCCATCGGGCCCTGTCGCCCACATGGCGAGCTTTGGCGTATGGAAAAAAACGGAGCCAAAGCCAAGATAAAAATCCAAGGTCCGGAACGTCGGCTTAGCGATATGCGGTGAAATTTTTTCATCCCAGTTACCTATGAACGGGGTTTTATAGATCCTCCAGTTTCTGGCGTAAAACCAGCCACAGACCGAGAGCGTCAGCATCAAAAACACCAGCAACATCATCCAGGCTTTCTTCCGCCTGCACGAAAGAGCCCGAAGGCCGAAGGAGGCCGTGCCGGCCAAGAAGGCAAACAAGGCTGTGTACTTGGATAGGAGGGCCAGGCCAGAGAGAAAACCCAGGAAGACGGCCTGCCAAAGCGAAAGCTCCTTTTTTTCGATCCACAGAAAAAGAAAATAAATCACGCAGGCGATCAAAGTGGCAGAGAAAGCTTCATTCGAGATCAACGGATTCACATAAAGGCTCATCGGCAAGAACGCCCCGAAGCCGAGAGCAATCCATTGCGCCGGAGGATTGTCGGGATAAGCGCGTCGGGCGAAGAAAAAGCAGAGAATAGCGAGGCCGAAGCCGATGAAAAAGCCGAAATACTGGACATTTTTAAGCGCATCTTGGGGCTCTATGTGGCTGTCCCAAGATTGGGAGTACTTATAAACCTGTGCCGCCAGCGCGTAGTACAGGGGGGGGTGGTACATCTCCCAGCCTTCCGTGGGAAGCGGAGGCCTCAGATCCGTTGCCATTCTCTTAACATATTGAACATGCCCCGTCGGATCAAAAATGGCCTTCTTGTAAGGGAAGCGGGATACATTCATCCAGTTCAGGAAAAAACACAGGCCGAGAAGGACCAAAGGAACGCCCTTGACGGCCCATCGTGGAATGGGGGATGGAATTCTTACGGCCTTGTTTGGCTTCAGGCCGCACCTTATGATGGTCCATATTCCTCCTGCCGCAAGTCCCGCAAGCCAGAAAAGGATCCCCCAAATCGCCCATGACCATCCCTTCCATTTCTGCAAAGGCCCAAGTCGAGGCGAATGATCCGCTGGCCGTGCAACAGGCAGAAAACTCGCAAATGGGGGGCCCGTAGCGGCTGTCCATCGGCCTTGGGTTTTTAAAAAATCTGGCGATTCCACAAGAAGAGCCGGGGTGCCTATTGAATTCTTGACTCGCACCTGCAAATGATTCCGGCCGAGTTGGACAAAGGGCGCGAGGTTAATGACAGTCCTCTTTTTCCAATTCGAGACGTTCTGGACTGGAATTAGCTTTTTGCCGTTTAGTCGGACATCCATCTCTTTGAAGGCGCGAATCTGGAGTGTTAGCGTCCGGGGGAGATCTTCAAGAAAGAAGTCATTGGCAAACTCGACGTCTTCAAATAAGGAAAGATTCCCGGATCTCACGATTTCTTGTTGAGGATAGAGAGCCCAGCCCGCCTTCCAAGAGGGCACGAGAAATCGGATTTCTGGATCATGCAACGCGCAGTTAATGAAATAAGCCAGAGGGATAATAAAGAAAGTTAGCAGCAAAAGCGAACGATGAAACTTAACATCGGAAAAAAAGGCACCCCGGTTCATTTGTTCTTCTTTCGGTCATAAGGAGCGGACAATTCAGGATGGGGCCGTTTGAGATGGCTGCCAAATAAAGAGTTCATTTTGATCTCTTTCAACGTCACCAGCCCTATTTTTTAGGGATCCCAGTCGAATTATTCAAGGTATTTTTTGT
>CAZSMW010000271.1:0-8016 GCA_964607985.1 uncultured Eubacteriales bacterium | reverse complement strand
AAACAAAACGGCCGCCGTCAGAGTTCATTAGAGAGAATACCCCGCCCGGAGGGAAGATTTTAAACGTGCCTCCGTCTAAAGTGTGTACGGAGGAAAAGAAGAGTGACCCTGAATGGAAGACAGAAAGCTGGTCGAGCTGGCTCAGGAAGGCAGCGAAGAGGCCTTTTCGGAGCTGGTGAGGATGTACCAGTCTAAGGTGTTCAACATGGCTTTGAACTTCACGCGAGACCGGGAAACCGCGGACGACCTGTCCCAGGAGATCTTCCTGAAGGCGTATTTGGCGCTTCCCAAGTTCCGTTTCGGGTCCGAATTCGGAACCTGGCTCTACCGGGTGGCCCTGAACCATGTGAGGGATTTCCTCAGGAAGAAGGGGAGGGTCAAGGAAGTCTCCCTGGAGGAGATCGGGGAGATTTCCGTCTCCGATGACGGCGTCGAAAAAAGGGAGAAGGATCAGGAGGAGGAGAGGACAAAGAGGCTCCTCCACGCCCACGTCGAGACGCTTCCCGTCAAGTACCGGATCGTCCTGACTCTCAGAGATATCCAGGGCTTGTCTTATGATGAGATCACCCGGGTCCTGAAGGTTTCGCCCGGCACGGTGGATTCCCGGCTCCATAGGGCGAGGAAAATGCTCCGGAAAAAGCTGGCCCCGCACCTGAGCCCGGAAGGAGGGTTTTATGCGCTGCAATAAAGCTGAAAAGTGGTTTCTCAAGTCCTTCGACGGTCTTCTGGACGAGGCCCGGACGGCTGAGTTGAAGGAGCACCTTCGGACCTGCCCGGCCTGCTCCCGGATGGAATCAGAGTACCGGGCTATGTTCGGCCTCCTCCGGAGCGAAACGAAGGACGAGCCCCTCCCCTATTTCCAGGAGCGGCTGCGGTCCAAGTTGATCCGGGAGAGAAAATCGTTTGCCCTCCTCCTCTGGGAGCACTGGTGCCTGAAAGCCATCCCTGTCTTTCTGGGTGTCGTCCTGGCCTTCGGCGTGGGCCTGATCTTTTTCGCTCCTCCCGACCAGAACCAGATGACCCAATCCGAGCTGCTCCTCTTGAAGGACCAGGCCCCGATGTCCGACGTCCAATCCATCTTCGAAGCGCGGCAGGGCGAAGACCAGCACATGCAGCTCATCTTTGCCTCGGCCGACGAACGCGAGCCCGTGAGGAGGCCAATCCCATGAACGCCAAGATCAAATTCTGGATCGTCTTTTCCCTCATCGCCGTCTTTGCCATAGGAGGGGTTGCAGGCTACTTCAGCGAACGTTATCTCGTCCACAAGAGGCACGAACCGAGGCCGGGAGAGATGGACCGGCGCGGGCCCCATTTCCCGACGGTCGAGATCCTGGCCAAAGAGCTCAGCTTGAGCCAGGCCCAGCAGGACCAGATCCGGGAGATTTTCAAACGCAACGAAGACCGGCTCAAGGTCTTCGGCGAGGAATTCCATAAGCGCCTCGGTGAGATGCGGTCCCAGATCAAGAACGAGATCGACGCCGTGCTGATGCCGGAGCAGAAGCAGAAGCTGGAGGCCATGATCAACGAATATATCGGCAAGCGGAAAGCCCAGCATGAAGAAACGCGGAGAGACCCCTCTCGGCAAACGGATAAAGGAGAAGTGAAGTGAAAAAGAAACTCGTCTACATCATCGCCGCGATCGTCGTCGTCGCGGGAGTCCTCCTCGGACTGACCGTTTTCAAAGGCCACAAGAACGGGACCGTGAAGTACCGAACGGAAGCCTTGGCCAAGGGAGACTTGGAAGCCATCGTGGTGACATCCGGGACCCTCAACCCGGTCCGCCTCGTCGAGGTCGGGAGCCAGGTGTCCGGAAAAATTGAAAAGCTTTACGTGGATTTCAACTCTCCAGTCAAGGCAGGCCAGGTCCTGGCCGAGATCGACCAGTCCCTTCTCAAGGCGAAGATCGACCAGAACAACGCGAACTACCTGAGCGCCGTGGCCTCCCTCGAGCGGTCCAGGGTCACCCTGGACAACCTGAAGAAGAAATATGACAGATCCCTCAGCCTTTTTGAAAAGGAGCTCATCTCCTTCGAAGAGAAGGAAGCCGCCGAGGCCGCCTACCTCGGGGCCAAAACGGACGTCCAGTCCTCGAATGCCAGGCTGGCCCAGGCCAAGTCCCAGCTCGATTCGAGCCAGGTCGACCTGGCTTACGCCACGATCCGCTCCCCCATCGACGGCATCGTCATCAACCGGCTTATCAACATAGGCCAGACCGTCGCCGCCAGCTTCACGGCCCCCAAGCTTTTTGAGATCGCCAACGACCTCGGCAAGATGCAGGTTGAGTGCGATGTGGACGAGGCGGACATCGGCAAGGTCAAGGAAAACCAGAAAGTCCGCTTCACGGTGGATTCTTTCCCCGACGACACGTTCTTCGGCACCGTCAACCAGGTTCGCTATTCCCCGACGGTCGCGCAGAACGTCGTCACCTACAAGACCATCGTCGACGTCGACAACCCCGGCATGAAGCTGCGGCCGGGGATGACGGCCACGGTCTCCATCATCTCCGGCGAGGCCAAGAACGTCCTCCGGGTTTCGAACGCCGCCCTGCGGTTCACGCCGTCCCTGCCTGCGGAGGAAATGCAGAAAATCATGAAGGACGCGGCAGAGAAGATGATGGCCGGGCGCCGGCAGGAGGGCGGGGCCGGACAGGAAGTCGGCGGTCCCGAAACCGGTACGTCCGGCGTGACCGTTCAAGCGCATGCTTCGGGCCAGGCGGTCCGGACCGGGGAAGGCGCGCAGCGGTTCATGGCGTTTGGCCAGGGACAGGGGGGCGCGACGGCCCAGGGGGCGCGGCTGAAACAGCCCTCCCGGGTCTGGATCCAGGATGAGAGCGGCAAGCTCCAGATCGTCTTCATCAGGCCCGGCGTTTCCGACAATTCTTACACGGAGATCCTCCGTGGCGAACTCCAGGAAGGCCAGAAGGTCATCATCGGCACGGAAGGCGGATCGATCGTGGCCGCGACCCCCGGCGGGCCGGGTCAGCCCGGGCGGATGATGTTCATCGGCCGCTAGGCGCGGAATGGATGAACTCGAGATAGAACAATGGCGAAAAAGATCATTGAACTTCAGAACCTGGTCAAGACCTACAAGGTCGGCGACACGGAGGTCCAGGCCCTGCGGGGCGTCTCTTACAGCGTCGAGGAGGGGGCTTTCGTGGCCATCCTGGGTCCTTCCGGCTCGGGGAAGTCCACCCTGATGAACATCCTCGGCTGCCTGGATAAGCCCACGTCCGGCAAATATACCCTGGAAGGCGAAGATGTTTCCACCTTCGACAAGAACAAACTGGCCCGCATCCGGAACCAGAAGATCGGATTCGTTTTCCAGACCTTCAACCTCCTTTCCCGGACCTCGGCCCTCGAGAACGTCGAGCTTCCCCTCCTTTACTCCAACGTCCATACGAAGCAGAGGCACGAGATGGCACTCAAGGCCCTGGAGTCCGTAGGGCTTAAGAACCGGGCCCACCACAAAACCAATCAGCTTTCCGGCGGCGAGCAGCAGCGGATCGCCATCGCCCGCGCCCTGCTGAACAACCCGGCGCTTATCCTGGCTGACGAGCCGACGGGGAACTTGGACACCAAGACGAGCAGTGAGATCATGGATATCTTCACCAAGCTCAACGTCGAGAAAGGGATCACCATGGTCATGGTGACCCACGAGACGGACATCGCCGCTTACGCCCGGAAGAGGATCTACGTCCGGGACGGTCAGATCATCCGGGAGGATTAATTCCAAAAGCAAGGAGTCGTTTCCATGAACATACTGCGCACGAGCCGGATCGCTCTCCGGGCCCTGGCCCGGAATAAAATGAGGTCATTCCTGACCGCCCTGGGCATCATCATCGGCGTCGGGGCCGTCATCGCCATGGTCAGCCTCGGCGAGGGCGCCAAGAAAGGCGTCGAGGACCGTTTCAACGCCATGGGGACGAACCTGCTGTTCGTCTCCCCCGGGAGCAGGAACTCCCACGGCGTCCACTCCGGTGGAGGCGGTCATCAAAGCCTCAAGCCGGAGGACGCCGCCGCCATCGAAGCCCAATGCGACGCCGTGAAATTCACGTCGTCGTCGACCAACTCCCGGGCCCAGGTCGTCTACGGGAACAAGAACTGGAACACTTCGGTCCAGGGCACGGGGGCGCGTTACCCTGAGATCCGCAACTGGGAGATTGAAACGGGGACCTTCTTCGACGAAGCCCAGGTCAAAGCCGGGGCCAAGGTCTGTGTCCTGGGAAGCGAAGTCAAGAAGTCCCTTTTCGAGGACGAAGACGCCGTCGGCAAGGTCATCCGGGTCAAGCAAATCCCGTTCCGGGTCCTGGGAGTCCTCAAATCCAAGGGCGAGTCGGGGGGCTGGTTCAACCGCGACGACATGATCGCCGCCCCCTACACGACCGTGATGAAGAGGCTCCAGGGCGTCGAATACATCAGCTCGATCGACATCCAGGCCATTTCCATGGCCCAGACGGTCGAGGCCAAACGACAGATCGAAGAGCTCCTCCGCATCAGGCACAAGATCGCTCCCGGGGCTGAAGACGACTTCCAGGTCCGGAACATGTCCGAGATCGCCGAAGGCGCGGCCCAGTCGACCCAGATCCTGGGCATCCTGCTCGGCAGCATCGCCTCCATCTCGCTCCTCGTGGGAGGTATCGGGATCATGAACATCATGCTCGTCTCCGTGACGGAGCGGATCCGGGAGATCGGCATTCGGATGGCCGTCGGGGCGCGGGAGAAAGACATCCTCCTCCAGTTCCTGACCGAGGCCGTGGTCCTCAGCGTTTTGGGCGGCGCTCTGGGGGTCGCCTTCGGCATCGGCAGCTCCAAGCTGATGAAGTTCATCCCCATCTTCGCCGAATGGAAGACCATCGTCTCTCCCGGCTCCATCGCCCTGGCTTTCGTGTTTTCCGCTTCCGTGGGGATTTTTTTCGGTTTCTATCCGGCCCGCAAGGCGTCCAAGCTCGACCCGATCGAGGCCCTCAGGTATGAATGATCGTTGACATGAGACAAGGAGACCTAAAATGAGACTTCGCACTATAGGAACCCTGGCCCTCCTCGCGCTGGGGACCGTGACGCTCGCGTTCGGCCAGGAGAAGGATACTCCCCTCGCCCTCTCCCTCGAGGACTGCGTTCTGAGGGCGATGAAGAACAATCTCGCGGTGGCCATCCAGGTCCTGAACCCGGAGATCTCGGTCGCCTCGGTCTCGCGCGCCCAGGAAAAGTTCTACCCCAGCCTCTCATTCAGTTTCAATAAGAGAAACACCGATGCGGCTTCCTATTCCTACCTGGACGCGGCCGAGAGCGTCATCAACAAGCTTAACGATTACTCCGTCCAGCTCAATGAAACGATCCCCGGCGGCGGCTCGCTGGGTCTGTCCCTGAACACCAACAAGAACGACTCCAACCGGAGCTTCCAAACCATCAATCCCCGTTTCGGCAGCACCTTGACATTAAGTTTTTCCCAGCCGCTCCTGAAGGACTTCGGCTGGGACATCAGCCGCAGGGAGATCCTTATCGCCCGGAACAACCTGGCCATCACCGAGAACCAGCTCGAGCAGACGCTCATGGAAACCATCTACTCGGTCGAAGACGCCTACTGGAACCTTGTCTACAGCATTGATAATCTGGAGGTCAGGCGCCGGTCCCTCAAGCTGGCCCAGGACCTGCTGGACAAGAACAGGCGGTCTGTCGAGGTCGGCCAACTGGCTCCGATCGAGGTCCTGAGCGCCCAGGCCGAAGTGGCGACCCGGGAAGCGGACATCCTCCAGGCCGAAGCCCTGGTCAAGAACAACGAGGACCGGCTGAAGATGATCCTCAACCTCTCGATGGAGGAAGAAAAGACCTTCACCTCGATCCAACCCAAGGACAAGCCGAAGTCCCAGGAAACCAAGATGGCCTTGGACGAGGCCCTGGTGACCGCCATGGAGAACCGTCCGGAGCTCAGGGCCTCCCGGATCGGCCTGAAGAACCAGGAGCTTAACGTCACCTACGCCAAGAACCAGCTCCTGCCCGGGCTCAACCTGACGGCCTCCTACTGGAGCCCCGGGGTCTCGGGCGAACAGATCATCTACTTGAACAACAACCCCCTGACCGGGATCATCATCGGCAGGTTCCCGGGCGGTTCATCGGCCGCCATGAAGGACGCGTTCAATTTTAAGTATCAGAATTGGTCCGTGGGACTGACCCTGACCCTCCCCATGAATAACTTCCTGTCGAGGGCCATGTATACCCAGGCCAAGCTCAACATGGAGCAGTCCTTGCTCAACCTCAAGAGCCAGGAGCAGCAGATCTTCCTGGAGATCAAGAACGCCGTTCGTGCCGTCGAGACCAACTACAAACGCACCCAGGCTTATCGGGTCGCCCGGGAACTGGCCGAGCAGAAACTCGCTGCCGAAGAAGAGAAGCTCAAGGTCGGACTGAGCACCAACTACATGGTCCTCCAGTACCAAAGGGACCTGTCCACCGCCCGCAGCACCGAGCTCAGGGCCATCGTGGATTACAACCTCTCTACGGCTGCGCTGGACAGGGCGCTCGGCTTGAGCCTCAAGAACAAGGACATGAAGGTCTCGGACTTCGCCAGGGCGAACTGACGCGCGCCTGCCCGGTCTCTTCCATTTCTCGCGGCTTTCAATGGCCGTGATGCGCAGAAGAGGGCACGGGGAGCGGGAGTCTATCGTCTTTCAGCCGATGCGAGAGGGTTTTTCGTCCGAATATGCTTTTCGGGCTCGATTGTCGCATTTTTCGTTGTAATTGACATCGCCGAGCGGCCGGAAGTATATTACCAATATGGTCGAGTTGGGAGATTCATCGGTCGGACTCCGGCTCATCAAGGGACGGGCAAAACCTTGAAGAAGGGCTGATTCTCATGTTGGTGTTACCTGAGGTGTATAAGCAAAACTTATTCACATGTCGAGTGTTGTTTGGCAGACTAGAATAGATGGGGAAAGATAAACCAATGGATTTGCAAACTCTGCTCAAACAGAAACGAGAACAGGTTCTAGAAACAGCGGCCCGTTATGGCGCTTATGATGTACGTGTTTTCGGCTCTATAGCTCGCAGCGAGGCCAATGACGCAAGCGATATCGACATCCTGGTCAACATGGAACCAGGCCGGAGTTTGATGGATTTGGGGGGGTTACTCTATGACCTGCAGGAGCTTTTGGGGATTGAAGTCGATGTCGTCACAGAAAAAGGCCTCCGTAAACGTATCCGCGAACAAGTCTTGCGAGAGGCTGTGCCCCTATGAGAAGTGACCGAGAGCGGCTTGCGGATATCTTGGAGGCGCTCGAAAAGATCGAACGTTACACTCCCCGCGGTAAGCATGCCTTTGAAACCGACGAGATGTTCCAGGTGTGGGTGGTGCGCCATTTGCAAATTATTGGTGAGGCTGCCGGCCGCATAACTATCAATACACAAATGCGTTTCCCTGAAGTTCCCTGGGGAAAAATGATTGGTATGCGTCATGTTCTCGTGCATGGGTATTTTGAAATTGATCTGGAAATCGTTTGGTCAGTAATAGAAAAAGATCTTCCATTATTGAAGGAACAAATACAATTGGTAGAGCGAACCTTATAACCCACCGCCTGCCGGCGTGCGACATCAAGGTCTTCGTTACCCCAGGCTATTGGCGTAAAGCTCAAGACAAAAGGAAGCGTGTTTGACCGTCCGCCCTTCTCTTCTCATTCTGACCCCCCTTTTACTTGTCATTCTGAGCGTCGGCGAAGAATCCGGCCTTGAGCCTAAAACTAAGACGAACGGCAAGATGCTTCGCTACGCTCAGCATGACAAAAAGAGGAGCCCAATATGATTCTGTGGGGCAAAACCGAGCCCCGGCCGGCATATCTCAAGGAAAAACTCCGCGTCGAGAGCGCTCACGATCTGAGAGCCCGTTTGATCACGCGTTGCCGGGAGCTGGACTTCGATAGACTGGGCAACGATGTGGCGCCGTTCCTTTACCGTCCGGAGGACGCGAAGAGAGTCCGGCTGTTTCCCGAGTTCATCGAGAATCACGAATTTAAACTCTAGGGACTCC
>CAZSMW010000270.1:0-4074 GCA_964607985.1 uncultured Eubacteriales bacterium | reverse complement strand
CGGAAAACGCTCCAGGAAGACTAAAAGTTCAAACCCCCAACCCACACCTTACGTAAGAGAACCTCAATATTTTGACATTGCGGCGTCTGTGTTCTCTTGAGCAAGCTCAGACATCATCAGGCGCAAGGTCCGCTTAGCCCGTCCCGTCCAACCCTCCCCACATGAAAAAAATACTGCGAAATATTTTCAGGATTAGATGCTAAGTGCATACTTCAACCGGTGTCTTCTCTGGCGGTCTTATTTGAGCCCCGCGATCACTAGGGGAAGACTAATTTTTCTTACAGCGATGGATGGCGAGCATGTCCGATAATATCGAAAAGCCGGTCTCGATCTTGCCCGCGCCTGCTCCCTGGATGGTGATCTTCCCCATCAGGTCCGTGTCGAAGGTCAGGGCGTTTTGGGCGCCCATGACGCCGGCCAGAGGGTCCGACAGGGGAAGCTTCTGGGGGGAGACGCTTGCCTCGATTTTGCCGTCCCGCTTCACGGTCCGGGCGATGAGCTTGTAGCGGAAGCCGGCGGCCTTGGCGGCCGCGACATCAATCTTGGAGATGCCGCTGATGCCGGTCCTCTGGACCTCGGACGTCTGGACGTTCCCTCCCAGGAGGACGTTGGAAAGAATGACGATCTTGGCCAGGGCGTCGAAGCCTTCGACGTCGGCGGTCGGATCGGCCTCGGCGTAGCCCAGCTTCTGGGCCAATGCAAGGGCCTCCGAGTATTCCATGCCGTCCTGTTCCATCTTGCTCAGGATGAAATTGGTCGTCCCGTTGAGGATGCCCTTGACCTCGCGGATGTCGTTTCCGGCCAACCCGCTCTCGCAGAGATGGAAGACCGGGGTGCCGCTCATGACCGTCCCTTCGATCCGGAACTGAAGCCCGTTTTTGCGGGCCAGGTCAGCCAGGTCCCGGTAATGCAGGGCGGCCGGGCCCTTGTTCGAGGTGACGACGTGCTTTCCCGTGCGCAAGGCCTTGCGGATATAACCTGTCGCCGGCTCACCGGTCTTGATGTCCGTATAGGACAGCTCGGCGATGATGTCGGCATCGGTCTTTTCGATCATGTCCAGGGGATCGCTCACTTCGTACTTCGGCTTTTTGGGGTCCTCGTAGGCGCTGATGGGTTTTCCCTCGGCGAGCAGGCCGAGGAGCTTCCGGATGTCGATCCCCTCGGGGACGAGCAGGGATCCCTTCAGCTTGTCGCTGACGGCGACGAGGCGGGCTTCGAAGTCATAGGCGTCTCTAAGGTGTTCCCTTTTCCTGTCCAGGATCTCCAGGAGACCCCGTCCGACGGTGCCGCAACCGATCAAGCCGATCTTGTATTCCATGGTCCCTATCCTCCCGTTTTATCGGATCCTTGGTGGATCCTTGTAGTCACAATGATAGCATAATTTTCCGGATAAAAAAATAAGGGTCGCCTCTCAATTGAGAGGCGACCCTTTTGGATTGCTTTTGGACCGAGGGGGCCGGCTTACTTTGCCGGCGCGGCCTTGATCTGGTTCTCGATCCACTCGGTGGTGACGCTCTTCGGGCGCTCGAGGGGAAGCCCGAGGGCGCGGCTCCAGATGAGCTGGGACAGGACGCCGATGGCTCGGGAGACGCCGAAGAAGACGGTGTAAAAATCATATTCGGTGATCCCGTAGTGATAGAGTAGACAGCCGGAGTGGGCGTCGACATTGGGCCAGGGGTTCTTGGTCTTGCCGTGTTCGGTCAGGATGTCGGGAGCGACCTCGTAGACGGAGCTGACGACTTTGAAGATGTCGTCGTTGGGCAGGTGTTTGAGGGCGAACTCCCGCTGGGCGACGTATCTCGGGTCGGTCTTCCGAAGGACGGCGTGGCCGTATCCGGGGACGACCTTTCCGGCGTTGAGGGTGTCCCAAAGGTACTTTTTGAGTTGTTCCTTGCTCGGCACGCCGCCGAGGTCCTTCATCAGGTCCATGATCCAGCGGAGGACCTCCTGGTTGGCCAGGCCGTGGAGCGGTCCGGCCAGCCCGTCCATGGCTGCGGACAGGGAGTAGTAGGCGTCGGAAAGGGCGGAACCGACGAGGTGGGAGGTGTGGGCGGAAACGTTGCCGCCTTCATGGTCGCAGTGGATGACGAGGTAGAGCCGCATCAGGTCTACGAAGGCCGGGTCATCGGTGACCCCCAGCATCTTGGCCATGTTGCCGCCCCAGTCGAGTTTCGGGTCGGCCGGGATATGCTTGTCGCCCTTGTAGGACTTGCGGAAGATGTATGCGGCGACAGCCGGGAGCTTGGCCAGGATGTCCATCACGTCTTCATACATGGGGTCCCAGTACTCCAACTTGTTCATGCCCTTCCTGTAGCGATCCGCGAAGTGGGATTCTTTCTGGAGCTGCAGGATGGCCAGGGCGAACTGAGTCATAGGGTGGGTGTCGGCCGGAACGGCCTTCATCACGTCGATGAGGTACTTGGGGAGCTCGCTCCTCCGGCGCCATTCCTCGGTGATCTCCCGGGCGTCCTCGTAGGTGGGCAGGTCGCCCGTGAGGAGGAGATAGAAGATTCCTTCCGGAAGGGGCTCTTCTCCGCCGGGGGCTTTGGGGAGCTTCTGCTGAAGCTCGGGAATGGTGTAGCCGCGGAACCGGATGCCTTCTATCGGATCCAGGGCCGACGTCTCCCAGACCATGCACTTGACGCTGCGGGCGCCGCCGTAGGCCTGGTCGATCGTCACGTCGGAGATCTTCTGCTCTCCGTGTTCTTTGCGGATCTTCTGGACCCTCTCCCTCATGGGGACCATTTTCGATACAAACTTTTCCTTAAGATTAGCCATTCATGTCCTCCTTTGGCTATTAATTTAAGATTTAAAAAGCAAATATACCATGCCTATTTTCCTAAAGTCAATCCGAATTCTCTTGATTTTTCCGGGTTTTGCGGTTATTTTTATTCCAGAAAAGGAGAACACCATGGGATTTGCCGCATTTCTGCTCATCATCATCGTCCTCGCCGCCCTGACGGCCGTCGGCATGTACAACAGCCTCATCACCCTGAGGAACCGGTGCGACAACGCCTGGTCCCAGGTCGACGTCCAGCTGCGCCGCCGGTTCGACCTCATCCCCAACCTGGTGGAGACGGTCAAGGGCTACGCCAAACATGAGAGCGGGGTCTTCGAACGAGTCACCCAAGCCCGGACCCAGGCCATGGGCGCAGCGACGCCTAAGGAGGCCGGGCAGGCCGAGAACGTCCTCTCCGGCGCCCTCAAGTCCCTGTTCGCGGTCGTCGAGAACTATCCGGACCTTAAGGCCAACCAGAACTTCCTGATGCTCCAGGAGGAGCTGGCCGGGACAGAAAGCAAGATCGCCTACGCCCGGCAGTTTTACAACGACGTCGTCATGAAGTTCAACATGAAGCAGCAGGTCTTCCCCTCCAACATCATCGCCAACATGTTCAACTTCAAGGAGAAGGAATACTTCGAGATCGGCGACGAAGCGGCCAAGGGACCGGTCAAGGTCAGCTTCTGAGGTTAAAAGGGAAGTTCATCGCTCCTCCCTTGGATCATTGCCGTTTGACAGCGCTATTGCTGATTCCAAGAGGCGTTTCCTCTGATGTATGAACAGATCGCCCGGAACAAGTGGAAGTCCTTCGGGCTTGTTCTATTCTTTGTTGTCTTCATATTTGTCCTGACCCTCGTTTTTGAGCAGGTCGCGGGATGGGGGAAAAGCGGGCTCGTCTTGGCCGTCGTGGTTTCGATGTTCATGGCGGCCGGGGGGTTTTTCGGGAGCGACAAGATCGTCCTGGCCATCAGCCGGGCCAGGCCGGTGACAAAAGAAGAATTCCCTTATCTTTATAACGTGGTCGAGGGGCTGACCATCGCCGCCGGGATCCCGACGCCGCGCTGCTACGTCATCGACGATACGGCGCCGAACGCCTTCGCAACGGGCCGCAACCCACAAAATTCGGTCATCTGCGTCACGACCGGGATCCTGGAGAAGCTCAACCGGGTGGAGCTCGAGGGCGTCATCGCCCACGAGATGTCCCACATCAAGAACTACGACGTCCTCCTTCAGACCCTGGTCGTGGTCATGGCCGGCGTCGTGGCCCTCCTCAGCGACTGGATCCTGAGGACTTT
>CAZSMW010000269.1:0-3047 GCA_964607985.1 uncultured Eubacteriales bacterium | reverse complement strand
GAGGGCGAAACCGACAAGCGCCAGCACGACGCCGGCCATCATGATCTCCGGAGTATTCCCGGTGAGATGGCCTTTGAGGGCCCACATAGCCAAGCTTGCCAGTACTAGAGCGCCGATGACGAAACTGACGATTGCCTTTTTCATTGTTTCTCCTTAGTTCTGCGCATTACGTGTGTGATTATTCTAACATAATGTTAGAAAAAGTCAACATTTATTTTATATCTTTATTTCTAGGTTTTTTCCTTATATTAGGAGAGGTTTAATAAATTGGGGACACAATTCCAATTTCCGAATTTCGAAATTTTCCCCTGAACTATGGGCTGTACGCCAACGCCCACCGGGGAAAGGTCAAGAAGGCGAGTTTGAGTCCGTCGGCGCTGCGGATGGTCGAGGAGGAGCCGAAGCACATCCCTTCCAAGGGCTGGGCGGCCCTAATTCGGAAGCCTCATATAGGACTGCGAAGCGCTGCCATGATCCGGAAGGGCTATGAGGTGGAACCCATGACCTGCCCGAAGTGCGGAGGCCGGATGAAGATCGTCGCCTTCATCACGGAGTATGCCGTGGTGGATCGGATTATCGATCATCTGAAGCTTGGGTTTGTGGCCGATAGGCCTCAGCCTTGTAGTCCTCACGGCTTCCATGAGGGCCGCCTTCGCGTGTTCTTGAGCAGGTCGCCCTGCCCGGCGGCCGCTTCGGCCTGTACTCAAGGAGACGAGTTTGCGGCTCCATGAGTGCGGCCAAGGAGAGCAGGAAATATTTCTAGGATTTGATGATCAGGAGGGCGCGGGAGTCTATCATCTTTCAGCCGGCGCGAGAGGGTGTTTCGTCCGAATATGTTTTTCGGGCTCGATTTTCGCATTTTTCGGTGTCATTGACATCGCCGAGCGGCCGGAAGTATATTACCAATGTGGTCAAGTTGGGAGATTCATCGGTCGGAGCAGGAATTCGTGGCGTCACGGGAAAAAGGAAATACTTATCCTCAAGATCATGACCGCCGCCACCCCGGGGGTCCAGTTCTCCGTCAGCATCACGGGCTAAGAAAAGGTCCGGCACAACAGCCGTTTCGGCATGCGCGGTCAGACGGTTGACAACTCCTCCTCTGGGTCCCATATTGAGAATGACATCGATAGTTCGCAGAGGAGGTCTTCCATGAAAAATCCAGAACCTGGGCTGGTTTCCGGGCGGAGGTCCTTTATCAAGGCCGTCTTGCCCGGGGGTGCGTTGTTTTGCCTCGGGGGAGGATGTCTGTTGCGCGCGTTCCAGACCGAAGAGAAAGCCAAAGCCGCGGGCCAAAAGCACAAATTCCTCGAAGATTCCGGGATGAGCTTCACGGAAACTTTCATCGTGGCCTATGCCGCCCCCCTCCCGATCTGGAGAGGCCTCGAGGGTGAGATCGGCCGCGAGAAATTGCACGAGATGATGAAGCGCGTTATCGACACGACCGCGAGACAACAAATGGGCGAATTCGCCAAGAAGGCGGGCAAGAACGACCTGGCGACATTTACTCAGGACTTCCGCAAGCCCGACAGTATCTACAAAAAGTTGCTGACGTTCCAGGTCGTCGAGGATACGCCGCGGGCGTTCGAAGCCAAGGTCACCGAATGTCTCTGGGCGAAAACATACCGGGACCTCAATGCCGGCGACCTCGGCTATATCCTATCCTGCTACGCGGATTTCGCGTCGGCCGAAGGGTTCAATCCCAAGATGCGCATGATCCGGACGAAAACCCTCATGCAGGGGGACGACTGCTGCAACCACCGGTATGTCCTAGAGGCGTAGGGAGCATAGGCTTTTAGGGCTTCTTCAGGGTCGGGTCGTGAGGGCCGACGACCCGTCAGCGCTTCTTCGGGCCGTGGACGTGGTCGCCGATGCGGCGCATCCGGACGAGTTCATCTTCGCTCATGGGCCCACTGTTCTCCTCGGCGATCTCTGCCGCTGCGCCCTCCGGGCCCTGACCCGATATTTCGAGGTTGTGACCGGAAGCGCGCTTACGCCCGGCGTCATCGCCGCCATCCAGACCTTCGGAAACCGGATAAACCTTCCCCCCACCTCTACTTTCAGGTGACCGAGGGCATTTCGGACGAGCTTTAGATTGCCGGGCAGGGCGTCAAGCGAGGCCCTTTCCGTTCGTGGTTGCACGAACTCGGCATCCCCCGTGTGATGGGCAGGGGGTAGGGTATGTGCGTGGATTCTAGAAGCAAAAAGGGCCTCAACGTGGGATTTGTGACAAAAGAGGATGGTGTACCCGGAAGAGGGCGAAGCTAACGTTTGTGGCGGCGAAGCCGCGGCCTTCCCATGCGCGCGGAGGAGGGGAAATTAGGCCTGTCCATGGGCTAGGCTATGGGTCCGCGCCATACGCGGAGGCGAGGGAACAAGTTGAACATTATGGGGATATATAAAGGGGTTTGAACTTCGACCGGGTTTCTATCTGTTGGCCCTCACGAGGCAAAAAAATATATGCCATAAAAATCACATATAAGGGGATTGGTTAACATAATTGAGCGTTATGGATATATAGGAGTGGGAATGTATTCTGGTGTATTTTATCATTCGCGGTTGGGAGGATAAAGTGAAAAAACTCGCCGTCATATTAATGTTGATGCTTTTGCCAGTTCTTGTACTTGGGCAAGATGCCGATGAACTTGAACGCAAGTTCCAACGGATGATGGACGACCTAAAACAACAGCAACAAACCATGGAATCAGAACTCCTATATCAGAAGAACATAATGGAAATAGACCTACGCTACGAGATGCGACTAATGGAACTGCGACTGCTCACGGAGAGCATCGTCCATGATACTTATTGTCCGACATATATGTGGGAGCCTGTCGAGCGTCCGTATCTTTACCTCCCTTCTTCCGCCAGCAGGTTTCCCACGCCAGATATGGCTGCGCCAAACACAATTGTTTTTCCGAAGAGTGTTTCCACGTCACCCTTAAAGCCATTAACCCATCCTATAGCGACACCTCCTGTAACGACTATCCCTGTAGTGACCCTCCCCGCAGGGACCCGTTTTGATGTGTATACCTGTCCTCGCCCCCTTA
>CAZSMW010000268.1:0-1705 GCA_964607985.1 uncultured Eubacteriales bacterium | reverse complement strand
AACGGTGTCGGGGCGGAGGTCCATGAATACCCCACTGGCGGAGACGCGGTGACGGTCGTCGGCGAGCTCAGGGGCAATGCTTTTCCCTACGATATCGTGATCGTCTGCGCCCACTTCGACTCGACCTCCACGGAGCCCGAGACTCTCGCTCCCGGCGCCGACGACAACGCCAGCGGTGTCGCGGCGGTCATGGACGCTGCCCGCATCCTGGCCCGAAATCCGACGGATTACACGGTCCGGTTCCTCGCTTTCTCAGGCGAGGAACAAGGGCTCTACGGGAGCAGCGCCTACGCGCTCGCTGCGGAGCGGACGGACCAGCGCATCGTCGGCGTCGTCAATATGGATATGATCGCCTACGCCGATGCCATGCCTGAGGACCTGG
This sequence comes from uncultured Eubacteriales bacterium, assembly GCA_964607985.1. GTDB lineage: Bacteria > Acidobacteriota > Aminicenantia > Aminicenantales > Saccharicenantaceae > JALHVH01. The sequence continues at coordinate 1,323 of CAZSMW010000268.1, read as the reverse complement.
AGGTCTTCGTGAACAGGGCTTCGAGCTGGATGGGGGACAGGCTCTTCCAGGACGCGGCCGAATACGCGGACTTGACGGTCCGGACACGGGTTGACCCCTCCATGATCTACTCCGACCATGCATCGTTCTGGGACAATGGCTACCCGGCGCTCCTCGCGATCGAGGACGAACCGCTGCAGAACCCCTACTATCACCAAACGGGAGACACGTTGGATACCCTGAACCTCGACTTCTGCGCCCAGGCGGCCAAGGCCGCCCTGGCGACCGTGGCCATCCTGGCCCAGCCTGCCGGATTCGGTCCTCCTCCGCCGTTCCGGCTCGAGGCGCGCTCCTCGTTCTTCAGCTCGCTCCTGGGGACGCGGAAAAACATCTACATCAGCTGGGAGCCGCAGTCGAATGTCGCCGGCTACAACATCTACCGGACCGACATCCCTCATAATTATTACGAAAAGATCAACGACGGCCCCGTCATGGAGGTGAATTACGCCGACCGCGGCGTCGCAAGCGGAATGGGACACTATTATGTGATCACGGCGGTCGGACAGGACGGCGTCGAGAGCAATTTTTCCCGCCAGGTCGAAGTTCCGTCCGTTCCCCCGAGGCAGGGGGAGGAATGATCATCCCAAGCATGGAGGAAGCATGAATCCCTCACGCCGTGATTTCCTGAAGCTCGGAGCGGCCGCCGGGGTTGGTGCGGCTTTTACAGCGTTGGAGATCGCTCCCGCTGCCGCGGCCTCCGCGGCCGGGGATGCCAGGTCGGCCTTCCACGTCGCGCCCATCCCAACGGTCCGGATGGGGTTCGTCGGCGTCGGGGGCATGGGCTCGGCCCACGTCCAGAACTTCCTGAACATCGACAACGTGATCATCAAAGCCATTTGCGATATCCGGGAAGACAAGGTTGCCCGGGCCCAGAAGTGGGTCGAGGAGGCCGGACAGCCGAAGCCGTCGGGCTATTCGCGCGGCCCACGGGATTTCATGAGGATGATGGCCGATGAGGAGCTCGATCTCGTTCTGACGGCGACGCCCTGGGAGTGGCACGTCCCGGTTTGCGTCGAGGCCATGAGGAACGGCAAGCATGCGGCGACCGAGGTCCCGGCGGCCACGAGCCTCGAGGAATGCTGGCAGCTTGTCGAAACGGCCGAGAAGACCAAAAGACACTGCGTCATGATGGAGAACTGCTGCTATGACCGGATCGAGCTCATGACCCTGAACATGGTCCGCAAGGGCCTGCTCGGTGAGGTCCTCCACGCCGAAGCCGGCTACCAGCACGATCTCCGCGAGGTCAAATTCTCGAGCGAGGGCGAGGGGCTGTGGCGGCGTCAG
>CAZSMW010000267.1:0-8950 GCA_964607985.1 uncultured Eubacteriales bacterium | reverse complement strand
CTATGTCGAGAACTACATCTCGGGGGCCCGCCATATCGAGATCCAGATCATCGGAGACAAAAAGGGCAAGGTCCTCTCTTTCGGCGAACGCGAGTGTTCCGTACAGAGGAAGTACCAAAAGCTCATTGAGGAAACCCCCTCGTCCTTCATCGATGAGAGGATTCGCAGAAAGATGATGAAAGCCGTGGAGGATGCCGCAAACGAGATCGGCTACCAGAGTCTGGGAACCTTCGAGTTCCTGGTGGACGAAAAAAAAAGATTCTATTTCATGGAGGCCAATGCCCGGGTCCAGGTCGAACATCCCATCACCGAGATGGTCTATGGCATCAACCTGGTCAAGGCCCAGATCCGGGCGGCGGCCGGAGAAAAGATCAACTTCCCGCTCGAACTCGAGATGCGCGGCCACTCCATCGAATGCCGGATCAACGCCGAGGACCCCGAGACCTTCATTCCGTCACCGGGGAAGATCGAGTTCCTGGTCCTGCCGGGCGGAGAGGGCATCCGGGTGGACTCGGCGGCCTACTGCGGCTGGCAGATCCCTCCCGACTACGATTCCCTCGTGGCCAAGATCATCGCCTTCGCACCGACGCGTCCCCTGGCCATCCGGAAGATCCAGACGGCCCTGGAGATGACGACCATCGTAGGCATCAAGACCAACCTGCCGCTCCACCTCCAGATCCTTTCCAGCACAGAGTTTCAGGAGGGCAACTGCGACACCCAGTTCATAGAACGGTTCCTGCAGAAGAAGAACCCGGCTTAAGAGGACCACTGCCCGGCTCTTTTCGTAAATCGATACGGTAAATTCCCCATCGTTGTCCTTGACGACATTCTCGTTGACCCCCAAGAAGAGGCGGCCTTGAAGGGGTATGGACACGGTCTGCTCGCGTCCGATATAGAAAAACTTGATGAGCTCGTCGCGGACCTCTTCACCGGTCTTCTCGTCCGTCCGGACGGCCAGGATCCGGGTGACCTTGCCGGCCAGACAGCCCAGATTGCAGTCGGGAAGGGGCTGATGAAGGCCCTGGATGTCGTAGCCCTCGGGATCGCAGCCGGCATCGGGGTTTCCTTTCTGGAGGGAGATCCGGCCTTCGCCCTGGAAAACGAATTCCCGGCCCTCCTCGACATCGATGCCCGTGTCCACCCAGCCAACGTTCGCCGGAACAGTGATCTTCTTGACAAGGACGAGCTCGGAGGATAGGCGGGTCCATCTCCCCCACGGCAAACCCGGACCGGCGAAGCAAAGAACGGCCGCCGCCAAAAGAAAGATGAGCCCTTTTTTATTCATCTTCGGGAAAGCGTCCTTATCTTTCGTTTTCGCCGCAATCTTTTAGGACCGCCCTCATCTCCTCATGGATACGCCCATTCGAAGCCAGGGCCCGCTGGTTGAAAAGGTCGAAGGCCCGACCCTCGAAATCCGAGACCCTCCCCCCCGCCTCTTCCACGATCAGCGCCCCGGCGGCCACGTCCCAGGGCTTGAGCTTGAGTTCCCAGAAGCCGTCAAATCGGCCGCAGGCCACATAACAGAGGTCCAGGGCGGCCGAGCCGCAGCGGCGGATAGCCTGGGCACGGACGATGAAGGCATTGAACTCCCTGATATTGTTGAAGCTGCTCGTCCGGACGTCATATGGGAAACCCGTGGCCAGAAGGGCTTTCCCAAGCTCGGGGATGTCCGAGACCTTGACACGGGCGCCGTTTCGGAAAGCCCCGCACCCTCTAACGGCCTCAAAGAGCTCGTCCCTCATGGGATCGTAAACGACTCCCAACACGATCTCTCCCTTTTGTTCGAGGGCGATGGACACGCAGAAAACGGGGAAGGTATGGGCGAAATTGGTTGTCCCGTCAATGGGATCGATGATCCAGCGGCAGTCGGACGCCCCCTGCAGGGACAATCCTTCTTCCGCCAGGAATCCGTGGCCGGGGAACGCGGCCGAAAGGCGACGGAAGATCAAATCCTGGGACCGCTTATCAAAGTGGGTCACGAGGTCGACGACACCTTTGAACATGATCTCGCCGCGCTTGTCAACGTTCTCCCGGAGGAGGCCGCCGGCTTCCCGGGCCGCGGCCTTGGCCGCCTCGAGGAACTGGTCCTGCCTGTCCATAACGGCCTTATCTTACCAACTTGTCCCTTGTGAGGCAATCCGGAAAGCCAAAAAACGTGTTCTCTTCCATTTAGGGTGGGTTGGGTCAATAACTTAGACGGGACGGCCTTAAGCCGTCCTCACGCCCCCGTAGCGGAGGGGGGACCCGTCGGCTTTTTCGACGGGGGGAACCGACGGGACTGGTTCCCTGGGGGTCGGGGGAGAGAGGGCGGCTTAAGGCCATCCCGTTGAAGCCCCCAACCCAAACCAAACGCAAGAGAACCAAAAAACTTTATTCTTGACCTTCCGTAATATACAATAGGCATTCCTATGCGAGTCAAAATTGGAAGGGACACGACAATGGCCGAAAAGAAGAGCTTTTTCCGGAGAAAGAAACGGACGCTCATCGTCTTGGGCGTCGTTCTCGTCATCGCCCTCATCATCCTCTTTAACCTGAGGGCCCAGAGGGAAAAAACCATCAGGGTGACTATCGAAAAAGTCAAAGCGAGCGACCTGACCTCGATCATATCGGCCTCCGGAGAGATCAAACCGAAAAAGAACGTCAACATCAGCGCCCACGTTCCCGGCCGGATCATCAAGATCGGGGTCAAGGAGGGCGACGTGGTCAAGGAAGGGGATTTTCTGCTGAAGCTCGACGCCACCCAATATGAAGCCGTCGCCGAGGGAAACCGGGCCGCCATCCGGTCCAGCAAAGCCCAGCTCATCCAGGAGGAGGCCCGGCTCCAGAGGGACAAGAACGCCTACGACCGTCAGAAAAGGCTCTATGACGAACAGCTCGTCTCCAAGGACCAGCTGGAAATGGCCAAGGCCCAATACGACGTTTCGAACGCCCAGGTCCGGGCGATCAATTCCCTGATCCAACAAGCCGAGGCTTCGCTGAAAAGCACGCTGGACACGCTGAACAAGACGACCTTCATCTCGCCGATCGACGGGATGATCACCAGCCTCAGGGTCGAGGAGGGCGAGGTGGCCATCATCGGCACCATGAATAATCCCGGCACGGTCCTCATGACCATCGCCGACCTCTCCGTCATGGAGGTCGAGGTCGAGGTGGACGAGACGGATGTCGTCGGAGTCCAGCTGGGTCAGGCGACAAATGTCCGTGTCGACGCGTTTCCGGATGTTGTCTTCAAGGGAAAGGTGACCGAGATCGGCAGCTCGGCCCTGCAGAAGTCAACGGCGACGACCACCCAGGAATCCAAGGACTTCAAGGTCATCATCACGCTCGAGAACCCCTCTCAGAAGCTCAAGCCCGGTCTCTCGGCGTCCGCCGACATCGTCACGGCCGAGAAAAAAGGCGTCCTGGCCGTGCCCATCGCCTCTCTCGTCGTGAGGGAAAAGCCGGCGTCGGACAAGGACAAGAAGGAAGCCAAGGAGGAAGAGGGCGTCTACCTGGTCGAGAACAGCCGGGTGAAGTTTCAGCTGGTCGCCAAGGGCATCACCGGCGGCATGAACATCGAGGTCCTCTCAGGTCTCAAGGAAGGCCAGGAGATCGTGACCGGTCCTTACAACTCCCTCCGGGAACTCAAGGACGGCATCCTGATCAAATCCGAAGAGAAGAAGGCGAAGTGACCATGGCCCCCTCGAACGACGTCATGATCTCGGTCGAGAACCTCTCGAAAACCTACAATCTCGAAAAGCAGGAAGTGAAAGCTCTCTGCAGGGTCTCCTTCACCATCGCTCGCAACGAATTCGTGGCCATCATGGGACCTTCCGGGTCCGGGAAATCCACGCTCATGAACCTCATCGGCTGCCTGGACACCCCAACGGAAGGCGCCTACATCCTCAATGGAAAGCTGGTCAGCGCCATGAGCGAGGACGATCTGGCCCACATCCGGAACAAGGAGATCGGTTTCGTCTTCCAGATCTTCAACCTTCTCCCCAGGGCAACGGCCTTCCGGAACGTAGAGCTGCCCATGATCTACGCAGGGTTCAGGAAAAAGGAACGCGAGGACAAGGCCCGCCGGGCCCTGGAGATGGTGGAGATGAAGGACCGCATGCAGCACAAGCCCGCCGAGCTCTCGGGCGGCGAGCGGCAGAGGGTAGCCATCGCCCGGGCACTGGTCAACGAGCCGTCCCTCCTCCTGGCAGACGAGCCGACCGGGAACCTCGACTCCAAGACCGGCCAGGAGATCCTCAAACTCTTTCACAAGATCCACTCCAAGGGAAATACCATCATCATCGTGACCCACGACAGGGACGTCGCCGATCAGACCCAGCGCATCATCCACCTGCGCGACGGCGAGATCGAGCGGGAAGAACGAAAAGGAGCCTGACATGTCATTTTTCAAGCGTTTGGAAGGGATCTTCTTCAGCCCCAGGCAGATGTTCCAGGCCCTTACCGAGAAGCCGGTTTGGGTCGACGCCCTCGTCGTCCTCCTCATCCTCCTGGCCATCTTCTCCTATTTCATCGCGCCCTATTCCCAGAACGACCAGCTCCAGATGATGAAGGACAACGCCAAGCTCAAGCAGCGCATGGGCGAGACTCGGTACAACGAGTACGTGGCAAAGCTCGAGAATGCCCCCAAGTCGAGCATCATCATCCGGAACGTGATCGTCGGCCCCGCCATGAGCCTCATCGGGCTCCTGTTCTCGAGCCTGGTCCTCATGATCCTGGGCCGGTTCATCTCCCCGCAGGGGAAGTACGCCCAGATCATCAGCGCGGTCATCCACGCCAACTTCGTGGACAAACTCCTGGGCAACGCCGTGCGCCTTTTGCTCATCTCCGCTAAGAAGTCGGTCATGCAGACCTCGACGAGCCTGGCCCTGCTCTTTCCCAGAATGGAGGTCGCCTCTCCCGCTTATATCGTGCTCGGACAGATCGATTTCTTCCAGCTTTGGATGTTCGGGATCCTGGCCTTCGGACTCTCCTCGATCTTCAAGATCGATCTCAAGAAGGCCATGTTCCTCTCCTACGGCTTCTGGCTCCTGAAAAGCCTCATCTACATCGCGCTGGGCATCATCGGACTGCAATATATAAAGTAAGAGCCGGACAGGCCAGCTCTTTTCGATTGACAGCCCCTCCTTTCATCACTACATTAATCACATGGAGAACAACCCGTTCCAGGGCGAATTCGCCGAGACCTCTTTTCCCCAGGTCCTGGCTTCGATCCTGCGCGAAGAGCGGTCCGGTTTCCTCCGGGTCCGAAGGGGTCCCGCGGAAAGGTCCTTTTTATTCGATAAAGGGGAACTGGCCGTCGAACGGAGCGCGTTCGACGAACCTGGTTTCTTTAAATCCCTGGCGGCCTTGGGACTGGTCCGGCCCGGCGACCTGGCCCGGAGCGGCGCCGCCGCAGCGGAAAAGGGGACGGACCCCCTGCGTGCCCTCGTCGAATCGGGCATTTTTACGCCGGTCCGCCTCTTAAAGCTCATCGAGGACTTCTCGATCGGGGAAATCTTCCCGGTGTTCGACTGGCCGGATGGGGATTATGCTTTCGAGCCGGGACAGCCGAAGCCGGGGGCCCTTTTGGTCCGCGACATCCCTCTTCCCGGTCTCATCCTGGAAGGGATCCGCCGGATGGGAAACTTCGATCTCATCGAAGCGCATCTGCCCTCGACGGGCGAAACCGTCCAGGGTCTATCGTCCCGGGCGAACGAACGGCCCGAGCTCGCGGCTCCTGAACGCTATCTTCTCGGCGCCGCGGCCGCCGCCGGGAGCGTCGACGAGTTGTGCGCGTCGAGTGTCCTGGGTGCACGTGAAACCAAGAGGGCCCTTTTCGCCCTCCTCACCCTGGGCGTCCTCGGGACCTCCAAGGCTAAGGGGAAGAACAATAAGCCCCTGCCCGAGTTTTCCATAAGCGACCTGGATCGCCTTTTCGCCGCCTTCAACGACCAGTGTTCCTTCATCTACAAGTATATCTCCAAGGAGATCGGACCCGTAGCCCTCAACGTCATCGAAAATTCGTTGGACGAGATCAAGGGCCGGATCGACCCGATCTTCCAGAACTGCGAACTGAAGCCGGACGGACGGATCGAGCTCCGGACCCTGCTCAAGAAAAACCTGGGAGTCTCGACCGACGAGAGCAAGCGGAGCCTCCTTCGGAGTTTCGACGAGGTCCTGGCCGCGGAAGTTCTGGCCGTCAAGCGAACGCTCGGGAACAGCCACGAATCCGCCCTCGTCAAGGGGCTGGAAAGGATCGGGGACCTGCGTTGAAAAGGAAACAGCTCGCGGGACTGCTCCTCTTTGTGACGCTCCTCGCTCTCTGGCTGCTGGGGAAAATTGGACTCTGAAGCCCGGAACCTCGTTATCGTCCTGGGGCCCACGGGCGTAGGCAAGAGCCGGGTAGGTCTCAAGCTCGCCCTGAAGTTCAGCGGGGAGATCATCAATTGCGACTCCATGCAGGTCTACCGGGGCTTCGACATCGGGACGGACAAGCCTTCCCCTGAAGCCCGCCGGGCCGTCCCCCATCATCTCCTCGATGTCGCCGACCCTTCGGACCAATTCACAGCCGCCGATTTCGTCGGGGGGACGCTTCGGGCCGTGGACGATATCCTCGGGAAGAAAAATCTCCCTTTCATCATCGGAGGCACGGGCCTTTACATCAAAGCCCTCCTGGACGGCCTTTTCCCAGGCGCCGGCCGGGACCCCGAGGTCCGGCGGCGGCTCGAGGCCGAAGCGATAGAGAGTGGTTTGGGAACCCTCTTCAACAGGCTGGAGACAATCGACCCGGCCTACGCCCGGAAGGTCCGGGGTCGGGACCGAGTCCGGATCGTCCGCGCCCTGGAGGTCTTCGAGACGACCGGAAAAACCATCTCTGAGCATTTTCGCGGCACGGAGTCCTTCGTCAAGGATCTTAATCTGGTCAGAATCGGGCTGAGAATGGAGAGGCAGGCGCTCTATAAGAGGATCGAGGACCGCGTCGAACGCATGTTCGCCGGCGGACTCGTGGATGAGGTCAGCCGCCTTCTGAGGCAGGGCGTCCCCGAGGGTGCCCCGCCGTTCCGGGCCCTCGGCTACCGGTGGGCCCTGAAATTCATCCGGAACGAGGTCGGCTTGGAAGAGGCTAAGGCCCGGACCAAGCTCGATACACGGCATTACGCCAAACGCCAGATGACTTGGTTCCGGAAGATGGAGGGGGTCGCCTGGTTTTCGCCTGAAGATGACGCGGCCCTTGAGAACCACCTGGAAAAAAACATACAATAGAGGCCCATGGAAAAAGCCATCCTTGTCCACCTGGCCACGAACAAGAAGGAAAAGGAAGAGGCCGGGGACTCCATGGAAGAGCTGGCCGGCCTGGCTGCGGCCGCCGGCGCGAAGGTCGCTGATAAGATCTTCCAGAACCGTCCCCGCGCGAATCCCGGGCGCTTTCTGGGCGAGGGCAAGGTGGAAGAGGTCCGCGAGCGGAAGAAAGAGCTGGGGGCCGGTCTGGTTATTTTCGACCATAACCTGACCCCGACGCAGCAGCGCAACCTTGAGGACGATCTCGGGCCCAAGGTCGTCGACAGGACCCAGCTCATCCTGGACATCTTCGCCCAGAGGGCCCGGTCGAACGAAGGCAAGCTCCAAGTCGAGCTGGCCCAACTTTCCTACCTCCTCCCCCGTCTCGCCGGCAAGGGCATCGCCCTGTCCCGCCTCGGCGCCGGTATCGGCACCCGGGGCCCGGGTGAAAAGAAACTCGAAGCGGACCGTCGAAAGATCACGGACAGGATCACCAGGATCAAGAGGGACATTGCGGGTATCCAAGAGAGGCGGGCAGGCCAGCGGGAAAGCCGCCGGAAGAGCCCCGTGCCGACGGTCTCCCTGGTCGGTTATACGAGCGCCGGGAAATCCACCCTATTCAACAGCCTGGCACGGGAGCGGCGGTTCACCTCGCCCAACCTCTTCGCCACTCTGGATCCCGTCCTGCGCCGCGTCTCCTACCCGGACGGCCTTCACTTTTTTCTTTCGGACACCGTCGGGTTCATCAAGAGACTGCCTTTGGAACTCGTGACCTCCTTCCAGGCCACATTGGAAGAGGTCCGGGTTGCGGATGCCGTCTGCCACATCATTGACGCGACCAGTCCCCATTCCCAAGAACAGGCCCGGGCCGTAGAGACCGTTCTGGCCAAGATCGGCGTCCCCGATGTTCCCATCCTCAAGGTTTTCAACAAGATCGACCTCCTACCGGAAGCGGACCGGGAAGACCTCCTCCGCAGGAACAGGGCCCCCGAGGGCCGGACCCTCTACATCTCGGCCTTGACCGGGGAGGGGATCCCGGACCTGATGGAGAAGCTCCGGGAGATCCTCTTCCGGGACTACCGTCTGTTCTACCTTCTGATCCCCAGGGACCGCGAAGAAATGACCCGCTCCTTATCCCAGCGCTCCATCATCCTGAAAAGAAGGGAACGGGACGAGGGTGTGGATTTCAAGATCATGGCCGACCCGGCGGTCATTCTCAGCTACATGCCATTCCTGGAAAAAGGAGAAGACGGATGGTGAAGAAGTCGCTTCTCGTTCTTATCCTCGTGTCCCTGCCATGGGCCTGCGCCACCTTCCAGCCGCAACCCCCTTCGTTCTATATCGAGGATCTGCCCCAATCCGTCACAACGCAAATGTCGCTTGAGCAGCGGATCGCCGCCGACGAAGCCTGGGAATACCTTAAAATGGGCGACAGCGGCAGGGCCGAGAAATCACTCCTGCGGCTCGGTCCGGACAGCCCGGTCTACCACCTCGGGCTGGGCTTCATTCGCTTCCAGGCGCAGGACCTGGCGTCGGCGGAGTCGAGCTTCAGGGAGGCCCTAAAGCTCAGCTCCGACCTCATTCCCGCGTATCTTGGATTGGCCCAGATCGACGAAGCCAAAGGACTGGAGGACCAGGTATTCTCCGACTATCGGGAGGTTTTGAAGAGAGACCCGGAGCATTCCTGGGTCAA
>CAZSMW010000266.1:0-5326 GCA_964607985.1 uncultured Eubacteriales bacterium | reverse complement strand
TGCGACCCGGCCAGTCCTGGCCCTCTGTGTCCCTATGAAAGCCCGGGGTTACTTGAGCCGGCAGCATGATGTCCATATCCTCGGCCCAGATGCCGTCGACAGTTTTATCAATGACCTGCCTCATGACCCCAGCCGGCCCCCTCTTACCCCTCAAGCTTTTCTGGCTGAATCGGCATATCGCCCGCTGCCGACGCTTGTCCAGGCAGCAAGAGAGCTTTTTAATAACCACGAAATCAGACCCATCCATCGCGCCCGAGCGGCCACAGACCCAGCGGTCTTTAAAATCAAAGACATCATCCATAAAGCCGCGGCCGAACGGGCAAAACGATTGATACTTCTGACCGGGGTGCCCGGCGCTGGAAAAACCCTTGTTGGACTCCGTACCGTTCATGCCCACTATTTAGATGACCTGACCGTGCCGCGCGCGAACGGCATACCCAGCGCACCCGCCGTTTTCCTTTCCGGTAACGGCCCGCTGGTCGAGGTCCTTCAGTACGAACTCCGAAGTCCGGGGGGCGGCGGCAAGACGTTCATTCGCGGAGTCAAAGATTACGTCAAGAGGTATTCGTCGCGGCCCGGGTTAGTTCCCCCCGAGCATGTTCTCATTTTTGATGAGGCCCAGAGAGCTTTCGATGCCGAAATGGTCCAATTCAAGCATCCCAATTTGCCGGGCTTCAAAGGCGGCAAATCCGAGCCGGAACATTTTATTGAATTCGCCGAGCGCATTCCCGAGTGGTGTGCGGTGATAGGGCTTATCGGCAGCGGCCAGGAAATCCACATAGGCGAAGAGGCCGGACTGGTTCAGTGGCGAGATGCGGTCGAGGGGGCGGCCGATCCTATGGCCTGGACTGTATCTGGCCCTCCTCAGCTTCACGATATCTTCAAGGGGAGCAAGATTCGATTTGAAGTAGCACCTTCCCTTAGCCTAGATACTGAGATCCGTTTCCATTTAGCGGAAGAACTGCATCAATTCGTCAACCAATTATTGAGCGGAGAGCCGCCGCAAGCGAACGCTGTGTTGGCAGAAAGGCTTGAGAAGCAAGGTTATCATCTGAGGATAACCGACACTCGAGAAACGGCGGAGGCCTATCTCCGGGAGCGCTACGCCGAGAATCTTGAGGCCCGTTTCGGACTCGTCGCGTCGTCCAGAGACCGCGATCTGGAAAAATTCGGGGTCGCGAATGACTACCAATCCACAAAACGGGTCCATTTCGGCCCCTGGTATTCGGACCCTGAAGATGCCCCGGGCAGTTTCTCCTGCCGCCATCTCAACGATACCGTCACCGAATTCGGGGCCCAAGGCCTCGAGCTCGATGCCGTCCTTCTTGCTTGGGGAACCGATTTCATGCGCGAGAACGGCCGCTGGACTAACAGGAAAGCTCGAGGATACAGGCACAGCGCCCGAGTCAAGGACCCCTTTCAGCTCCGCCTGAATTCCTACCGCGTCCTTCTTACTCGTGGCCGGGATGGAACGGTCGTCTTCCTTCCGCCTATCTCGGAACTCAACGAAACCCAAGAATATCTCGAGAAGTCCGGTTTCCGCCGCCTTGAATGCATTGCTTCTTAACGGCGTTATCACCTAGTCACGCGGGTTTCCTATCACCGGCACAAACGGGGATTTCAGAATAGTATCAAGCAAATGGTCGCCTTTGGATGTCCGGCTGCGGAATTCCTCAAAAGATATAACGATGGGATTGATCTCGCGCCTAAGGAGATCCTGAGCTCCGTCCCGACTATGAACGCTACAAGAAGAATGCGCTCCGATTGAGCCGAGTCCTCGGCATCAAGAGTATGGCCGAATATGAAGAGCGCCTCGTTTATCGTTCCGAAGAGGAAAAGGTCTTTAAGGATTGTGAATGATTTATGGCCTTTATTGAAGGGGAGGTATTGTAAGAATCTGGGAAAGGTAGGAGCTACAAAACCGCCAAAGGGGCCCGCCGGCACCTGAAATCTCTGCGAAATATGAATTCAGACCCTATTTCCCCTTCTTAAACTGACGCACGTTCTGGGCTTTCCACAGCAGCCCGGGATGCTTCTGGATGATTTCCTGCAGCCCCGCGTCCTTTGTCAGCAACTCAGGGGTGATTTCACCCTGATCGTTCAGGAACGTTAGAAACTCAATCTCATATGGCTTGAACGGAAGCAGGCCGGCCATGAATCCGCGGCATTCCTCGACAAGCTTTTTGGTCCACAGACCGATATCTGCCCTTCCAGGCACCAGATCAGCGCGGAGCATGGGGACAAGCTGCTGTTCAACATCCTTGGGGTCCGCCGTAATATCCTCAACCTTGACCGTCCTCCAATCTCTGCGGGACGCTCCGCCATAGACAACAAAACCCAGGCGGAGATGCGCCCAATCAAAACGGATATCCCGCAGAAGGCAATGGGCATCGAAGAGGTCCCGGCAGGTGTCCCGGCTGAACAGGGCCGCGAGTTTGCCTATGGCAAGCTCATGCACGTTGAGAACAGGTATTTGTGCCACCGAGAACGTCCCCAAAGGACGAGAATCCCTCAGCTCCGTCGGCCAGAGAGGAATCCGATACATGAAGCTCATGTCGAGCTCAAGCGTCCCCGACCGGCCTGCTGCGCCGTCATAGGATAAACGCCACTTTCCCCCCGAGTGCTCTCCCGGAACACGCCGAACCCTGATCCCCAGCCGACCGCAGACCGCCTGGACGGCTTGCTCGATCCTCGGCCTTTCTTCAAGCATGGTTACGCGATCGGCGGAACCGATATAATTCAGGTCGATGTCCACGGAAAGCCGCGGCACATCGAAAATGAAAAGGTTGAGTGCCGTTCCGCCCTTGAGGGCAATTCGTTCCTTAAGGAAGGGATGGCTCCGCAGAGCTTCGAGAGCCTCCAGCAGCCGAAGGACTTTTTCCAGGGGCTCCGTCCGGAAGCCCGCCGCAGCCGCCTCTCTCTGCAAGTCCTCCAGCGAGAGCCTCACTCCTTCGCCTCCCAGTTTCGATTCAATATGCGCTCGGGGACAACCAGGTTCCAGCGCGAAATGAGCTTTCCCGGCTCCCGCTTCCGGTCGAAGTATCGCGGCTGGGTCGGCGCCAGCGCCCGAAGGCCGTCGAGGTGCTTATCTTCGACCATCAGCGTCTCGCGGTGCTGTTCCATGAAAAAACCGACCCGCGCTGCGGTGAGGGCAGAGCCCAGGTTCTTAACATAGACGATCACGGCATCTAGGTCGAAGAACTCGACCATCTCCAGGGAACGCCAGATCTCCTCCCAACCTCCGCCCTTGTCCGGCGCATCGAGGACATCGATCAGCGTCCGCTCCAAACTCGTTACGCGCACGAGACCTCCGGCGTGCCGCACTTCGCGTATGCCGCCGCCGACGTCCGGAAGAGCCCGGAGCGTGGCTGGCACCAGAACGGGAACGAACTGCCGGTCTTGGAATGAAAACGGCCGAACCCGCCAGCTCGAGAAGTAATGGAATTTTCGCCACAGCGAATAGGCCTTCCCATGAAATTGCAGGGCCGCGTGGAAAGCGACAACGGCATCGTCTTGAAGATGGGAAGCGACAAGATAGGAGTCGACATCGGCCGCAGCCGGTTCGACACCCCGAAGAAGCACCGCGTATAGCCCGCGCTTTACCCTCAGGAGTCTGCCTGAGGCCAAGTGCAGGGCAAGGAGATTATTAGCGGTGGCCCGGCTGCGGTCGCGAGCCTCGAACGTGGCCACAAACTCCTTATGGCTGAACACAGGGCGGGAGGCAAAAAATTCGAGTGACTTGCCGTTTCGAGCGTTCATAATCAGTAATTATAGTGATGTTGACATTTATTAGCAAGCATTAATTGTCGTCATGCGCATTTATCATCATTAAAGTTGGCTAAATATGCGCATGACGGCAAACCTGCATGTCTCATTATGAAGGCGCTATCTGACGGTCGGCCATTCACACTATGAACCGACCCCCTATGATGAACGTCAACCAGCTTTTCAACATTAACCGATATCTGCTCCTCTTGCCCGAGTTTACCGAGTTAGCTTCGAAAAGTCGAGATATCTCAAATAGAAAGAACGGATTAGAGCGACTGCTCCGTAGGACCTACGGAGTCCAGATGTCGCCTTAGATTGAGAACCCCAGGAAGCGCTCCTGCTCGGGCGTGACTTCATTCAGATCAATTACGGGCTGCGTCCGGCTGCGCCTGCCGCGGTAACAAAGCGCGACTTCTTTGATCTCCGAGAGCGTGGCCAGGATTTTGACGATGCTGAGATCGATCCCTTTCCGGACGAGCCGGCGGCGCAGGAGCGAACTGAGCAACAGCGCCAGGACGCAGGTGAAGGCGTGAACCCGGATCTTCTGGTCCGTCCAATGATGGAGCGGCCGCCGGCTGACGAAATGCGGATTATTCATCCGCTTGAACGCTTCTTCGATGTGATACCGGCCCCGGTAGGCCCGAACGATGTCCTCATCGCTCCAGAAGGCCTGGTCGGTAAAGAGAACCCCTTTGAATAATTTCTCTTTCTTGATTATGATATAGCCTGTTTCGATGGCCGTCGCGCTCAGCCGAAGAGCTGTCCGGCCCAGGGAAGGAGATCCGCGATGATCGAAGGGCAGGAAAGCCTAACGAAGGTCGCCCCTTTGAAATACGGCATGGTGGGCGGGGGCAAGGGCGCTTTCATCGGCGATGTCCATCGCAAGGCCATCGCCATGGACGGCAAAGCCGTGCTCGTCGCCGGCTGCTTCTCTCAATCCTACGCCAACACCCTAGAATTAGGGGAGTTTTTGGGGCTCGATAAAGAGCGTCTCTACAGGAGCTACGGCGAGATGATCCCGGCCGAGGCCGAACGGAAGGACCGGCCGGACTTCCTCACGATCGTCACGCCGAACGACACCCATTATCCCATCGCCAAGCTCGCCATCGAAAACGGCTTTCACGTCGTCTGCGACAAGCCCCTGACAACGACCGGCCACGACGCCGATGCGCTCGTCCGCCTGGCCGCTCGGAAAGACCTCATGTTTTGCGTCGCCTACGCGTATTCGGCTTTTCCCATGATCAAGCATATGCGGGAAATGATCGCCCGCAGCGAGCTCGGAAGGATCCGCTTCGTCAGCGCCGAATACCCACAGGACTGGCTGGCGACTTCCCTTGAGCGGACGGGCCAGAAGCAGGCCGCCTGGCGGACCGACCCGGCCCGGGCCGGCGTGTCGAACTGCGTCGGGGACATCGGCTCCCATATCGAGCATATGGTCTCTCACCTGACCGGGCTCGAAATTGAATCCCTCTGCGCCCGGCTCGACAGGATCGGCGAGGGCCGGGTCCTCGACGACAACGCCTCCATCATGATCAACTACAAGGGCGGCGCCAAGGGG
>CAZSMW010000265.1:0-4437 GCA_964607985.1 uncultured Eubacteriales bacterium | reverse complement strand
ACCCGTCCGTATGGGCGAAAGGGTGAGGGTCGTCGAAGTCGAAAAAAGTCTAAAAATCAAAGTAATAAAGGAGGGAATATGATAAACCCATCTATGCCGATCTTCATCATCGTGGGGATCGTCGTCATTTACATCCTGAACTCCATCAAGATCCTGAGGGAGTACGAGCGCGGGGTCATTTTCCGGCTCGGCCGAGTCCTGCCCCAGCCCAAAGGGCCCGGTATCATCCTGGTCTTTTCCCCGATCGACCGCATGGTGAAAATCAGCCTGCGGCTCATCACGATGGACGTCCCGCCCCAGGACGTCATCACCAAGGACAACGTCACGGTGAAGGTCAACGCCGTCCTTTACTTCAGGGTCATGGACCCGCTCAAGTGCGTGATCGATGTCCAGGATTACCTCTACGCCACCTCCCAGCTCGCCCAGACAACGCTGCGGAGCGTCCTCGGCCAGGTCCCCCTCGACGACCTCCTTTCGGAGCGTGACAAGCTGAACGCGCGCCTCCAGGAAATCATCGAGCAGCACACCGATCCCTGGGGCATCAAGGTCCAGCTCGTGGAGATGAAACAGGTGGACCTGCCGGAGAACATGATCCGGGCCATCGCCAAGCAGGCCGAGGCCGAGCGGGAACGCCGGGCCAAGGTCATCCACGCCGAGGGTGAATTCCAAGCTGCCGGCAAGCTCACCCAGGCCGCCGACATCATTTCCCAAAATCCCCAAGCCCTCCAGCTCAGGTTCCTGGGGACGCTGACGGAGATCGCCGCCGAGAAAAACTCCACGATCATCTTCCCCCTGCCCCTCGAGCTGCTCAAAGCGTTCACGTACAACACTTCCCAGGAGAAGAAATAAGCGATGAAAAACAAGGAATTCAGGGAGATCCAGGTCTCGAGCTCGGCTCTCATCTTCATCTTTCTCGCCATCCTCGTCCTCGGGGTGTTCATCTTCCTGCTCGGCGTTTCTGTCGGGAAGAAACAGGCCCAGATGGCAGGCCCGACGACGCTTCTCGCCCAGAGGACGACCGAGACTGTGACCCAGCAGCAGCCCGTGGTTCAAACCACCACCCCGCCCGAAACCCAGGTTCAGGAAAAGAAAGAGGAACCATCGGCGTCCAAGCCGCAGGTCCAGGAAGAGAAGAAAAAGATCGTCCCTCCGGCCGAAACGAAGGCGGCCGCGAAAACAGGCCTTTTTTATATCCAGGTCGCGGCCTTCTTCGAAAAATCCCAGGCGACGACGATGGCGGCGAAATTAAAGAAACAGGGATATTCCGTCCTCGTCCTCGAGCCTCTGCCGACAGACAAGAAAATGGTCTACCGGGTGAGGCTGGGAGGCTATTCCACCAGGGAGATGGCGTCGCAGGATCTAACCAAACTGAATTCCGCGTCCAAGAAAAAAACGGGATATTACGTCACAAAAGACTAGGCCTTTTCCCGGGACCCCGCCGTTTTTTAACGGGTGCCGTTGGATTTTACTCTGGGGATAGGGTCGGGCCTGCGATGTCAGGAGACGAAAATATCAAGAAAAATACCAGGGTTGCTTCTCGCTCTGCTGAGCGGGACCCTTACGGCCCTGGCCTTCCCCAAGTTCAACCTTTCCTTCCTGGCCTGGATTTCGCTCGTCCCGCTGTTCTACGTCCTCTCCAGGTGCCGGCCTAAGCAAGCGTTCTGGAACGGTCTGGCCGCCGGAGTCGCGTTCTACGGCGTCCTGCTCTATTGGATCCCCGATGTTCCTGCTCATTATGGGGATCTGCCGATGTGGTTGAGCGTCCTCATTTATTTCATCCTCATCCTCTTTCTGGCAGGGTATTGGGCGCTCTTCGGCCTGTCGTTCGCGGTAGTCCGGCAGGCTTTTCCGGCAGCGGCCTACCTCCTCGCTCCATTCCTTTGGGTCTCTTTTGAATATGCGATAACCTACGTCCTGACCGGCTTCCCCTGGGGGGTCCTTGGATACAGCCAGTCCGGGGACATCCCTTTCCTCCAGCTCGCCTCCCTGACGGGCGTCACCGGTCTTTCCTTCGTCCTCGTCTTTCTCCAGAGCGCGTTCGTGCTGGCCATGAAGCTCCGGAAGAGGACCCCGTTCGTCGTGGCCGCGGCCTTGCTCGCGATCGTCCACTCGGCCGGCTGGATGAGCCTGAGAAAGATCGTCCCTTCGAAAGACTCTTTCACGGCCTCCGTCATCCAGGGCAACGTCTCCTCCGACATCACCTGGGACATGATCTCCGGAGAAGAGACCACGAAGATCTTCAGGGACCACTTGGACCTTACCCGGCAGGCGTATGAAAGCGGGGCGCGTCTGATCATCTGGCCGGAGTTCACCGTGCCCTTATGCTTCAGCTGCCCCGAGGGGATCTACCAGCTCTACAAAGGCGAGCTCTCCAGGTTCGTCCGGGAAAACCCGTGCACCCTCCTCCTCGGGACCAACGAGACATCCGGCCCCCCGGGAAGCCAACTCTATTACAATGCCGCCCTCTGCCTCCACCCGGACCTCTCCATGACCCAATATGCGAAAATGCACCTCGTCCCCTTCGGCGAATACACCCCCTACAAAAAGATCTTCTTCTTCATCGAGAAAGTGACCCATGCCATCGGAGACATCGAGCCGGGAAGGAAATACGTCCTCCACGACCACGCCGGCCTCAAGTTCGGCTCCCCCATCTGCTACGAGATTGTCTTTCCCGACCTCGTCCGACGGTTCGCAAAAAAAGGGGCTGATTTCCTCGTCACCATCACCAACGACGGCTGGTATGGAAGGACGTCCGCGCCCCGCCAGCACTTCGCCATGGCGATCTTCCGGGCCGTCGAGAACAGGCGGTTCCTGCTCCGCGCCGCGACCACCGGCGTCAGCGGTATCATCGACCCCTACGGCCGGGTCCTGGCCGAGTCCAGGCTCATGACCCGGACATACCTGACCGGGACGGTCACCCCCTCCCGAAAGATGACGTTCTACACGAAGCACGGCGACGTCCTCGCCTGGGCGAGCTTGACTTTGAGCATCATCTTCTTTATTATGAGGATCTTCAAAAAGACACGGGAGAGAGAACACCATGGCCGCAAACGAACGATCACCTGATCTGAGGCCGGCTGTCGACGCCGCCTTCATTAAGTTCGAGGAACTCCGAGGTTTTCTTTGACCTCGATCGCAAAAAAACCGATCTCGATTCCCTGAACGGCCGGCTCTCCGACCCCGAGACTTGGAAAGACCAGAAGGCGTTCCAATCCCTTCAACAGAACAAGAAGAGGCTTGAGCGCGACCTCCAGTTCTTCGACAAGATCAATACGCAGAGGGAAGAGATCGAGGTTTTTCTGGAACTCTCCAAAGAGGGGGAGAACGTCGATGCCGACATCGCAAAGGCCCTGAACGTTTTTGAGAAGGAGCTGTCCGAAGCGGAGCTCCGGACCCTCTTTTTCGATGCGGACGACCCCCGTAACGCCATCCTGACCATTCATCCCGGGGCCGGAGGGACAGAATCCCAGGATTGGGCCCAGATCCTGTTCCGGATGTACCTGCGCTACGCCGAGCGGAAAGGTTTCAAGGCTGAGGTCCTCGACTCCACCCCGGGTGAGGAAGCGGGTTTGAAGAACGCCGCGATCCGGATCGAAGGGGAGTTCGCCTTCGGCAACCTGAGCCAGGAGACGGGCGTCCACCGGCTGGTCCGCATCTCCCCGTTCGATGCCAACAAAAGGCGCCACACCTCCTTCGCAGCCGTTTTCGCCTATCCCGAAGTGGACGATACGGTCGAGCTCGACATCAACCCCGAAGACCTCAGGATCGATACTTACCGCTCCTCCGGTAAAGGCGGCCAGCACGTCAACACAACCGATTCCGCCGTCCGGATCACCCACAACCCGACCGGGATCGTCGTCCAATGCCAGAACGAAAGATCGCAACACAAAAACAAGGCCATGTGCATGAAGGTCCTGACCTCCCGCCTTTACGAGATCGAGAAGAAAAAGAAAAGGGAGAAGATCGATAAGATGGAGGACCTCAAGTCCGAAATCGCCTGGGGCAACCAGATCCGGTCCTACGTCCTCCAACCCTATCGCCTCATCAAGGACACGAGGACCAAGCTGGAGATCGGGGACGTGGACCGGGTGCTCGACGGCGACCTCGACGAGTTCATCAAGGCGATGCTCGTCCTCCGGAAGAAGACCGCCCAGGGTTAGTGCCGCCGGTCCGGGACAGCCCTTGAATATCTCGATCGAAAATTGGTATATTCGTTCCCGTAAGAACAACACTTGGAGGATACGCTTATGGCCAAGAACCAAGCGAACGGTGAAAACAAGGAATACCTGCCGGCCTTGGAATTCTCGTCTTTGGTCTTTCCGTTCTATACCCAGGCGCTCATCAAGCTCGGCATGATCGAAGACCCTGTTTCTGGACAGACATCCGGGAACCCGGAACTGGCCAAGAGACTGATCGACCTCATCGACTTTCTCAAGG
>CAZSMW010000264.1:0-1766 GCA_964607985.1 uncultured Eubacteriales bacterium | reverse complement strand
GACGGAATCGACGGCGAAGACGATCCACCGGACCTGCTTGGCGGGGAACGAGACCTCCCTGGCCGACTTAGCGTCGTTCGGGAGCTCGCCCACCTTGACGGCACTCCCGTCGCTGAACAGGAGAACACCCGAGGTGATGTGGTCCTTCGGGTTCGGCCGGTCGAAGAGCCAGACGCGGCTCACCGTCTCGGGCTGGTCCCAGCTAAGACGGATCATGGCCGTTTCCAGTTCGCCGCGGCTCACCCACTCGTTCCGGTTGATGTCGTCCCGGAGGTCGACGATGCCGTCTACGGCGCCCTCGCCGAAGTACTCGATGAGCTCGGTAAAGGGCTTGTTCTTCTTGTGGACCGAGGAGACATTGACCCTGGCCCGGAGGGCGATGTTCTTATCGCTCTTGAGCGGGTCCCCGTTCCCCTTCTCGGTCGCGATCTCGATGGACTTGCGGGCGGCCCCGTCCAGGAGCATGACCTCCTGGAGGGTCCAGGCGTAGCGGCTCCCGATGGGGTCGGCCGCCGTCCGGTTGCCGAAATAGCTCTTGTGGAAGTTCGCCGAGTAGGACAGCCACGCCGTCCGGCCGTCGGCACTGATGAACTTCGACGGGAAGCATAGGAAATAGCCCTGCCTGCCGAACTTGTTCATGAACGTGACCAGTCTTTAGGGTCCGGAAATCTCATCCGCTTCCAAGATGTACGAGTTCATGTCCTCGACGCCGGGCCAGCCGTCCGTGCTCCGGCCTCCTGCCTCGTGACGATGGGGACGTATCCGACTTCCAGGCCCTTGGGCGGCGTCACGAGAAGGGCCGGATCGAGCGTCACCAGCTTCCCGAACCGGGGCGGTGCCATGTAGTCTCTGTCAATGGTCCAGGCGGCGTGTATCCTCTCGACGAACGCCTGCAGCTTGGCCTTCTTCTCCGGGCTCCAGGCATATTGCTGGAAGGACGGCTGGTCGACGAAACGATACCAGGAATAGGTCACGATCGACCCGTCGGCCAGCCGGACCCGGCAGGGGCCCTTGACTGGACCGGGACGGCCCCAGGCTCCGCCGGACGGCGAGGTATAGGGTGCCCCCGGCGCGGCCCGTTCGAATTCCTGGCCATGCAGCTTCGTTTCGGCGGGCACGGCCTTCGAAGGAACGACCACGCGTTCATCCCAGACGTGTTGGAAATACCTCGGGAAATGGCCCATGGCGTCCTTGGTCCCGTCGAACCATTCCAATCCCCAAACGTTGCCTTCGAAGATCCTGGTGTCGAAGATCTTCTCGGCGCCCCTGATGATCTTCCCGTCTTGGTCGAAGCGGGTCGTTTCGGTCCTCAATGTCGATCTCCAGGCGCCCTTGGTGTTGAAAGCGCCGGAACAGATCGGACCGCCGTCCCTCCAGGCCTTGAACGCATCGTAGAGGGCCGCCTTCGAGTAATAGGTCACATCCTGAACGAGCAGCGTCCGTCCTTGACCGTCGACCGGGAACCTGAGGTCCGGCAGCTTGGTATAGGCGACGCCCTTGGCGTCCCGCGACTCGAAGGCGGGGACGGTGTTGATCTCCATCGCCCCGCCGCCCATCACGCCAGGCCGGGAATCGAGGCCCCGGCCGTAGATGAAGGGATAGCTGAAGAGCTTACCGATCTTGCTCCAGGTCTCCGGAATGTAATAAGCGATCGGCCCCTTGAAGTTGGCCGCGCTCAGGAAACAGGTCCAGGCCTGATCCCCGGTCGGGGGCTCCCCGGCCACCGGGTCGGTGAAGGGCAGGGCCATATAGGCGTAGCCCAGGAA
>CAZSMW010000263.1:0-1930 GCA_964607985.1 uncultured Eubacteriales bacterium | reverse complement strand
TCCTGAATCATGGACCGTCAAATAAAAACCTGGCTGCTTGTCGCCGATAAGGCTGCGCTCCGGGGATCGTTGAACATGGCGGTGGATGAATATCTGTTCACCAGGGCCCGGGAAGGGTCTCAGACCTTTCTTCGCTTCTACCAATGGGAGAGGCCAACGGCCTCCCTGGGTTACGGGCAGGACGCCGCCCGGGCGACGGACCTGGACTTCTGCCACGCGAACGGCATCGATGTCATCCGGCGCATGACCGGCGGGAAGGTCGTCCTTCACCACAAGGAGTTGACCTATTCCCTTGCTTCGTCCGACACGGAGACGTTCACGGCCACCCTCCGGGATTCCTACCAGCTTATCTCTCTGGCCCTTATCAAGGGTCTCGCTCTCATGGGTCTCTCCGCACGCCTGGCTCCTGCATCCCCTCCGGACTACGTCCGTGGGACAATGCCGTGTTTCGCCTTCCCGGCCAGGGACGAGGTCGAGATCGACGGCCGGAAGATCATCGGCAGCGCCCAGAAAAGGAACGGCGCCTCTTTCATCCAGCACGGCTCCGTCCCCCTCGAGAAAGACGAAGGGCTCCTCAAGGCCGTGGCCAAGTCCGACGCGGAGGACGCCGGGGTCAATATGATCTCTCTTTCCGAGGCCCTCGGCCGGCCCGTGGACTTCGATTGGGCGGCTTCGCAGTTCTCCTTGGGCGTCTCCGAATTCTTCGGGGTCAAGCTGGAACCCCTCCTTCTTGACGGAGAGGCTTGGCAGGAGATCTCCGTGATCGAGGCCGAACGCTACGGCAACGACGCTTGGACCCTCAAGCGTTAGGTTGACTTTTCTGGAATTTGAGTGCTACTATCATTCAGAAATCGAAAGAATCCCATGAACGAGATCGAAGAGCTCCTCAAGCTGGACGTCAAGGACCTTCCTCCCCTAAAGCCGATTCTCCTGGACGACCTCTACCAGAACGCCCTCAAGAACCTCTACCTGGAGCTTGGGACCGGCCCCATCCTCTACCTGCTGTCTCCATCCTATTCCGTCATGACGCCGACTCCCAATGACATCGTGACCGACCTCATTACCCGGAAGGAGGGGCTCCTCAGCCACCTCAAGGAATACATCATCCAGAACCTGGCCATGTACTCTGTGCTCATCGACACGAGCAGCTACTTCATCGAGCAGAACGGCTTCCTCGTGCTGGCCCGTCTCAGAGAGAGGGACTCCGAAGGGCGGCGTTACGAGATCCAATACTACACGCATTCCCCCCAGGAGCTCCTGAGCCACTACGAGGACAAGATCTACATCGGCAGGGACTTTATCGACCTTTTCAACTTCAACCGGAAATACTTGGGCGTCAAGGAGCACATCATCTCTCTCAAGGGCCAGTTCGATCGACTCCTCGAGCGGGTCCCTGTCCGGATGAAAAATCCGCAGGATTACAAGTCCTTCTTTCAGGAGATCCGGGAATCGGTTAACGAGCTGCATACGGAGAGCCTCCTTATCCTGCAGTCTCTGCCGCCGCTCGTCGAATTCGGCAAGCTTTCCGGCAAGGACCTCATCGAGATCAATGCCCAATACCGGGCGATCAATCACTTCCTCATCGAGCTCCACGATGAGGTGGCCGAATTTGAAAACCTGCTCAGGTTCAAGAAGGAGATCGATTTCGTCCGCTACGTGACCAAATACAAGAAGGACCTGACCAACCTGATCTCTTATTTCAACATCAAGGTCAACGGCAGCCTGACCCAGAGGATCTACAACTTCAAGGGAAAGCGCTCATAGAATCAGCGTCCTCATAGCCGTGGTTTCACGCCGGATGCGGAAATATGGCTCCGATCTTCTCCGCGGCTTTTATGCTCTCTCGCCCTCGGCTAACAAGACCGGCCCGCTCTGGGGCGTGATGTTTTTTGGATTCGTTCCAGCTTGAAAGGATGAACGCGTCGCGATA
>CAZSMW010000262.1:0-3210 GCA_964607985.1 uncultured Eubacteriales bacterium | reverse complement strand
CCGACCAGCAGGCGGCCGAGCCTGTCCTTGGCCGCGCCCGGGTACTGGGTCCTCTTGAGGATGTCCTTGTAGGTGATGAGCCCCTTGAGGCGGTAGTTCTCATCGACCATCATGATCTTTTCGATCTTGTGTTCGTGGAAGAGCTTCTCGGCCTCCTCGAGCGAAGTGCCGACGGGGACGGTGATGAGCTTCCGGGTCATGACCTTTTCGATCGGGGTCGTCAGCCGGGTCTCGAAGCGGATGTCCCGGTTGGTCAGGATGCCGACCAGCCTGTTGTTCTCATCGGTGATCGGCAGGCCTGAGATCCTGTACTTCTTCATGACCTCGATGGCCTTTTCAATCTTTTCCTGGGGCCGGATGGTGATGGGGTCGACGATCATACCGCTCTCGTAGCGCTTGACCTTGTCGACCTCCTCGGCCTGGAGCTCGATCGACATGTTGCGGTGGATGATCCCCATCCCGCCCTGCTGGGCCAAGGCGATGGCCATCCGCGACGTTGTCACCGTGTCCATGGCCGAGCTGACGATGGGGATGTTGAGGGCGATGTTCCGGCTGAGGAGCGTTCCTACCTCGGTCCCGGCGGGCGTGATAGCGGACTTGGAGGGAACGATGAGGACGTCGTCGAAGGTCAAACCTTCCTTGATGATGATGTCCAGCATGCCGCCTCCTTTCTCACTTTTTCCGTTTTCGGCCGGGGATCGTCGACCTCGCCTGCTGGGCCCTATGGCCGTTCCCGGCAGGTGCCCCTTCGGCCCTCTGGTAATACATGGGGCGCTCCCTTCTCTGGGGCTGAGGCGCCTCTTCCTGGATCACGGGCTGGATCAGGAAGAGGTAACGCAGGGCGTCCTCCTCGACCCGGTCCATCAGCGCTTGAAACATTTCGTAGCTTTCCTTCTTGTATTCAACCAGGGGGTCGCGTTGGCCGTAACCGCGCAGGCCGATGCCCTCCTTGAGATGGTCCATCTCGAGGAGGTGGTCTTTCCACTGGGAGTCGATGACCTGGAGGAGGATCATCCGCTCGAACTCGCGCATCCTCTCGGGACCGAGAAGCCGTTCCTTATCCTCGTAGACGGCCCGAAGCGCCAGAAGGACTTTTTCCCGGAGATCCGGGTAGGTAATGTCCTCCCGGTTGGTCCCGAGCTTGTCGAGGTCCAGAGCGAACTGGGCGAAGAGGGCATTTTTCAGGCCATCCCAGTCCCATTCGTCGGGGGGTTTTTCCTTGTTGGCGGAGGTGTCCATGTGCCAGTCGACGAGGTCCTCGATGAGGCCTCCGAAGTACTCCTTCAAGTCCTTGCCTTTGAGGATGTCCTTGCGCTGGCCGTAGATCGCCTCGCGCTGCTTGTTCATGACGTCGTCGTACTCGAGGAGGTGCTTGCGGATGGAGAAGTTCTGGGACTCGACCTGCTTCTGGGCCCGTTCGATGGCCCTGGAGACCATGTTGTGCTCGATGGGCACGCCTTCGCTCATCCCGATCCGGGCCATCAGGCCCGAGATGCGCTCGCTCCCGAAGATCCGCATCAGATCATCCTCGAGGGACAGGTAGAACCGGGATGATCCTGGGTCGCCCTGGCGGCCGGCCCTTCCGCGGAGCTGGTTATCGATGCGGCGGGCCTCGTGGCGCTCGGTCCCGATGACGTGGAGACCCTTGAGTCCGACGACTTTCTCATGCTCTTCCTGGATGACGGGGGAGACGTCCTTGAGGGCTTTCTCCACCTGCTCCGGCGCCGCCTTGAGCGGGTCGATCCCGGATCGTTTGAGGTTCTCCCTGGCCAGGAACTCCGGGTTCCCGCCGAGAAGGATGTCCACGCCGCGGCCGGCCATGTTTGTGGCGATGGTCACGGCGCTGATGCGCCCGGCCTGGGCGATGATCTGGGCTTCCTGCTCGTGGTACTTGGCGTTGAGGACGACGTGCTTGACGTTCTTCCTCCGGAGGAGGGTGCTGAGGTGCTCCGATTTTTCGATGGAGACTGTGCCGACGAGGAGCGGCCGGCCCTTTTTATTCGCTTCGACGATCTCCTCAACAACGGCGTTCCATTTCTCGGCCACGGTCCGGAAGATGACATCCGGGTTTTCAAGGCGGAAGAGGGGCATGTTCGTCGGGATCTCGACGACGTCCAGGCCGTAGATGTGCCTGAATTCCGGCGCTTCCGTCAAGGCCGTTCCGGTCATGCCCGCCAGTTTCTTATACATGCGGAAATAGTTCTGGAAGGTGATCGAGGCCAGTGTCTGGTATTCCTGTTCGACCTTGACCTTCTCCTTGGCTTCCAGGGCCTGGTGAAGGCCGTCGCTGTAGCGCCTTCCGGGCATGAGCCGCCCCGTGAACTCGTCAACGATGATGACCTGGCCGTCCTTGACCATATAGTCCACGTCGCGCTTGAAGAGGTAGTGGGCCTTGAGGGACTGGTTGATGCCGTGGACGAGATCCATCTGGGAAAGGTCGTAAAGGTTGGAGACGCCGAGGTATTTTTCCGACTCGGATACTCCTGTCTCGGTGATGGACACGGTCCGGGTCTTCTCGTCGACCTGGAAGTGTTTGTCTTTATGGAAGTGGCGGACGAGGCTGTCCACCTTGTAGTAGAGGGCGGTGGATTCGTCGGTCGGCCCGGAGATGATGAGCGGCGTCCGGGCCTCGTCGATCAGGATGCTGTCCACTTCATCCACGATGCCGTAATGGAATTCGCGCTGGACGAGTTGGGAGAGACGAAACTTCATGTTGTCGCGCAGGTAGTCGAAACCGAACTCGTTGTTCGTGCCGTAGGTGATATCGCGGCGGTAGGCGTCATAACGGTCCTGGTCGGGGATGTCGTGAAGGATGGTCCCCACGCTGAGTCCGAGAAACCGGTAGATCGTGCCCATCCATTCCGTGTCGCGCTTGGCCAGGTAATCGTTGACGGTCACGATATGGACCCCGAGGCCCGTCAGGGCATTGAGGTAGGCGGGGAGGGTCGCGACCAGGGTCTTCCCTTCACCCGTCTTCATCTCGGCGATCCGGCCCTGGTGGAGGATGACACCGCCCACGATCTGGACGTCGAAATGACGCATCTTGAGGGTGCGGCGGGAGGCTTCCCGGACGCAGGCGAAGGCCTCGACGAGGATATCGTCGAGCCCGGCGCCTTGGGAGAGTTTTTCCTTGAATTCGGCGGTCTTGGCCCTCAGTTGATCGTCTGAGAGTGCCTGGATCCGGGGTTCGACGTCGCTGACGGCGGAAAC
>CAZSMW010000261.1:0-6385 GCA_964607985.1 uncultured Eubacteriales bacterium | reverse complement strand
ACCAGTCCCGGCGGCGTTGAATTGGCTTGCTCCGTAGGGACGAGCAGGTTAGAATGAGGCGATATGCGGAGGGATGGCCGAGTGGTTTAAGGCGGCGGTCTTGAAAACCGCTTTCCGGGTTTCCGGAACGGGGGTTCGAATCCCTCTCCCTCCGCACCAGTGTCAAAGGCCCCTACCTAGTCCAACCTCCCCCCTGATTTGAAAGGATCTGAGCCACGAAATTGCCGATAGGACGCGAGTCGGAATTCCGGGACATGAACCAATTCTCTGGAATTGGTATCGTGTCCCTGGAATTCCTGTTTGATCCTATCGGCAATTTTAAGGTGAGCCACGAGGTTTGCAGGTCCGGGGGGAATCATGCTAGAATAGCGCCGCCATTCACGGTCTTCGCGGAGAGGTGCTGGAGTGGTCGATCAGGATCGCCTGCTAAGCGATTGTCCTGGTGAACGCCGGGACCGCGGGTTCGAATCCCGCCCTCTCCGTTTACTTGATTTTTGGACACCATCCTGGCCAAGCTGCGCTGGTCGGAACTCTGCGGCGGCGGCCGCAAGCATTATCTGGACGCTTTGAAGGTATATGAAGTGCAGTATCCGAAAGTGAATATGGGATATTTAACGGGTTGGGTTCAGCGATTGAATCTTTTCGCCCGGTTCAATGAATTGATCGGCGAAGCCAAAATCATTCCTTGACTCGAGAATCTTTGGTAGTGAATCCCATGGCGTTGACAGTCACGATCATGGTCAGGAAAAATCTGTAAAATCGGCTATGCCGCCTTGACATTTCCCATCGCGTCAAATACATTTCGAGCGACACTGACGAGAAAAGGATCCCTGAATGAACAGAAAGATCGGTTTCGACAACGCCAGGTACCTAGCGGAACAGACCTCGGCCATATTGGAAAGGGTCAGGAGGTCGGACAACAAGCTTTACCTGGAGTTCGGCGGCAAGCTTCTTTTCGATTATCATGCCGCCCGCGTCCTTCCCGGTTATGACCCCAACGTCAAGATGAAACTTCTCCGGGGGCTTAAGGGGCAGGCCGACATCATCCTCTGCATTTACGCCGGCGACATCGAGCGGCGCAAGGTCCGGGCCGATTTCGGGATCACCTATGACGCCGACGCCCTGAAGCTCATTGATGATCTCAGGGAATGGGGAATCGAGGTCCGGGCCGTGGTCATCACTCGTTTCGAGAACCAGCCCTCGGCCAGGATCTTCAAGAACAAGCTGGAACGGCGGGAGGTCAAGGTTTACACCCACCGCTTTACAAAAGGCTACCCGACGGACATGGAAACCATCGTCAGCGACGAGGGGTATGGCGCCAACGAGTATATCGAGACGGAGCACCCCCTGGTCATCATAACCGGGCCCGGGCCGGGGAGCGGCAAGCTGGCCACCTGCCTGTCCCAGCTCTATCACGATTACCGGAGGGGCCACAAGTCGGGCTACGCCAAGTTCGAGACGTTCCCGATCTGGAACCTGCCGCTCAAGCACCCGGTCAACATTGCTTACGAGGCGGCCACAGCCGACATCGGGGACTTCAATCTCATCGACCCCTTCCACCTGGAGGCCTACGGCAAGAGCGCCGTCAATTATAACCGGGATGTCGAGGTCTTTCCTGTCCTCGAGAGGATCCTGGAGAAGATCACGGGCGCGGAGGCTGTTTAGAAGTCGCCCACGGATATGGGCTGCAATGCCGCGGGATCCGGGATCGTCGAAGACGAGGTTTGTCGGGAGGCCGCTAAACAGGAACTCATCCGCCGGTACTTCCGCTATTACTGCGAATACATCGTGGGGTTCGCCGACAAGGAGACCGTCCAACGGGCCGAACTACTGATGAAGGAGCTCGGCCTCAAGCCGGAGGACAGGCGCGTTGTAGCCCCTGCCCGGGATGCCGCCCGGGAAGCCATGGAGAAGGGCAAAGGGAACAAAGGGATCTTCGTCGGTGCGGCCATCGAGCTCAAGGACGGGTCCCTCGTTACGGGAAAGAACTCGCCCCTGATGCACGCGTCCTCCAGTCTCGTTTTGAACGCCGTCAAGAGGCTGGCCGACATCCCCGACCGGATCCCGCTCCTGTCCCCGGGCATCATCGACTCCGTGGCCAGGCTCAAGGAGGACGTCATGGGGGCGAAATCCGTCAGCCTTGACCTCTCTGAGGTCCTCATCTGTTTGAGCATCAACGCGTCGACGAACCCGACCGTCCAAATGGCCATGGAAAAGCTGAAAGACCTCCAGGGCTGCGAGGTCCACATGACGCATATGCCCACGGCCGGCGACGAGGCGGGCTTCCGACGGTTCGGGATTAACCTGACAAGCGACCCTGAGTTCGCCAGCAAGAGTTTGTTCATGGGGTGAACGAAAGATGAAGACATTCTTTCGCTACTTGTTCGGGACCATCTTCCTGCCGCGCCGGGCCTTCGGCCGTCTGATGGCCGACCCCCGGCCCGCGAGACGGGGCTTCCAGGCCGTGCTCCTGGCCGGGTTTCTTTGGCTCCTAACGACCGCGGCCGTAGCCGTGACCGGGGGAGTCCCCATGGCACCCATCTTCCTTCCCGTCCGCGCCGAGAACTACCATTTCTGGCAGATGCTCTTCATCCTGCCTTTCTTCGTTCTGATCTGGGTTTTCGCTTCCGTCCTGGTCCATCTCCTGGGAAGAGGGACGAGGAAAGGCGGGTCGCTTAGGAGGACGTTGGCCATCTTCGGTTTCTCCCTGGCCGGGCCGATCATCCTCCTCTGGATGCCTCAGACCACGATTGCCGTATTCTACGGGCTGGGGATGGGCCAGCAGGAGATGGTCGATATCCTGTCCGGGCCGGGACGGGTACAAACCCTCTACCTGGCGGCCCACGGGCTAGCCTTGCTCTGGGCTTACGGCCTCTGCTCTGTGGCGGCGTCCGTTTCCCAGAAGATCAACTGGTGGAAGGGTTTGCTCCTCGGAGTCCTGGCGGGTTCGATCTTCGCCGCAGCGATGGTCGTTTTCCTCCGGTGACGGAGTTCTGAAAGAAGATGCCCGACATGACCGGAACGCGTGAAGCTCCTGGCCTCGGTATCCGCGAGTATCGGACGAGGGACTACGAATCCGTGCTCGCGCTCTGGGCCGTGGCCGGCCTGCCGTTCAAGCCTGAAGGGAGAGAAAGGCGGAAGATCGTCGACTCCCAGGTCCGGCAGCCCAACGTGATCTTCCTCGTTGCCGAGATCGAAGGAAGACTCGTCGGCACCGTTCTCGCGACGCACGACGGCCGGAAAGGGTGGATCAACCGGCTGGCTGTTGACCCGGCGTACCGAAGGCGGGGAATTGGCTCCAAGCTCGTCCGGGAGGCAGAGACCCGCCTCGAAGCTTTGGGTATGGACGTCCTCGCCTGTCTTATAGAGGAAGGTAACGAAGCCTCCGTGCGGACGTTTGAGACCCTTGGCTATGAGCATCACCCCGAGATCCAATATTTCGTGAAGAAGAGATACCCCGGCGCCTAAAGCTGTTATTTTTCATATTAATAATATAAAATAGATAGGAATTAGCTTATTGGAGTCGATGCCATGATGAAACGCGAGTTCAAGAAGGATCTGTACTGGGTCGGCGCGATCGATTGGGATAGGCGCCTATTCGATTCATTGATCCCGCTTCCGGACGGGACGAGCTACAACGCTTATATTGTCCGCGGAAGCGAAAAGATCGTGCTCCTGGACGCCGTCGAACCGGCTATGCTGGATAAGCTGGCCGCGCACATTCAGGACGTTCCCAGGATCGACTACGTGGTCGCCCATCATGCCGAACAGGACCACTCGGGCGGGATCCCGTTCGTCCTCGGCAAGTATCCTGAAGCGGTTGTGCTTTGTACGCCCCAGGCGAAGGGCATGCTCATCGACCACCTCGGCATCGAGGAGGGGAGGGTTCGGGCGGTCGGCGACGGAGAGAGGCTCCCCCTCGGCGGTAAAACGCTGCGGTTCGTCCACGCGCCGTGGGTCCATTGGCCGGAGACGATGGTGACCTACCTCGAGGAGGACAGGGTCCTCTTTAGCTGCGACTGGTTCGGCTCGCACCTGGCCGCGTCGGAACTGTTCGTGAGCGACGAAGCGGCGGTTTACGAACCCGCTAAACGCTACTTCGCCGAGATCATGATGCCCTTCCGGGCGATTATCCGGAAGAACCTGGAGAAGATCAAGGACCTGCCGATCGAGATCATCGCTCCCAGCCACGGGCCCCTCTACAAGCGGCCCGAGTTCATTATCGACGCCTACAAAGAATGGACGTCCGACACGCCGAAGAACGAGGTCGTCATCCCTTACGTCTCCATGCATGGTTCGACGGCCATCCTGGTGAACCGTCTGGCGGTGGCCCTGGTTGATAAAGGGATCATCGTCCGCCCTTTCAACCTGGCCGTGACGGACGTCGGCAAGCTGGCCATGAGCCTGGTGGACGCGGCGACCATCGTTATCGGCTGTCCCGCCGTGCACGTCGGGCCGCATCCGGCCGCGCTCTATGCCGTCGCCCTGGCCAACGCCCTGCGGCCTAAGGCCCGGTTCGCTTCCGTCGTCGGCTCCTACGGGTGGGGCAACAAGATCGTCGAGACCATCAAGGGCCTCATCCCGAACCTCAAGGTCGAGCTGCTGACCCCCGTGATCGCCAAGGGCCTTCCGAGGGAAGTGGACCTCAAAGCCATCGACGCCCTTGCCGCGGCCATCGCCGAAAAACACAAGTCTTTGAATTTGATCTGAAACGCTCATTTTCACCTTCGAGGAGGAATGCCCTTCGAAGCTTTCGCCCGGCGGGGCTTTTCGCCTTGACGGATGCCCCTGAAAGTTCTATTAATAAAATATGACCAAAAAGGATTTCACGCGGAGGATCCTGAACGGGAAAACTGACGTCCTCCGGATTTTTTTGGACGCTCTTCACGCCGGGAAGATCAAGTTTTGCGTGATCGGAGGGCTGGCCGTCAACGCCTATACCGATCCCGTCGTCAGCCTGGACCTCGACATCGTTGTCATCTCAGACCGAATTAAGGATCTGCGGGGTTCGTTGCCGGTGGGTTTTAAAATAAAATCATTTCCGAACAGCCTCAACATTTCCGCCCCTGGATCCGACCTCCGGATCCAGGTCCAAACGGACCCCCGCTACCAGGATTTTCTGTTCCGGTCGAAACGGAAGTCCGTCCTGGGCTACCCGATGCCTGTGGCGGTCGTGGAGGACGTGCTCCAGGGAAAGATATGGGCCGCCCTGGACGACACGCGGCGGCCCAGCAAACGCCAGAAGGACCTGGCTGATATTCTGAGGCTCGTCGAATCCAGGCCGGCCCTCGCAGCCCTTATCCCCCGAGTTCTTAATAAGAAGCTGTCGCTGAACTGAAATCTTTTAATCGGAATTGATATTGACATATCTATTGACTTCGATCATTCGTCGACGTCATAATTTTGCTTCAAGTTTGATGAGGAGTGTGAAATGAGCATGCCTAAAAACCGCAATATGTTCTGGATTACAGGGTTGTCCTTAGGCCTCTTGGTCGGGCTGGCTTCGGCTTCGGCCAAAACGACGGATTCCGAGGGACCCTTCCTACTCCAAAAGCCGGCGTTGTCGCAGACGAGAATCGTGTTCGTGTTCGCCGGCGATCTTTGGAGCGTGCCCCGCGAGGGTGGGGAGGCGGAACGCCTGACATCGAGCTCCGGCTCCGAAACCAATCCCCTCTTCTCGCCCGACGGCTCCGAGATCGCGTTTACGGGCGAATATGACGGAAACACGGACGTGTTCGTCATTCCGGCCGCCGGCGGCGTTCCGCGGCGGCTCACCTGGCACCCCGCCGCAGACATAGCGCTCGGCTGGGCTCCCGACGGCAAGCGCGTCCTGTTCACCTCGGGACGCAACGCCTATTCGCGTTTCAGCGAGCTGTACACGGTTGGGCTCGACGGCGGCCTCGAAGAGAAGCTCCCTCTTCCCATGGGATTCGAAGCCGCCTACTCCCCGGATGGAAAGCGCGTCGCCTACGTCCCCCTTTCCCGGGCCTTCACCGCCTGGAAGCGGTACCGCGGCGGCCGAGCGACAC
The DNA here is from genome assembly GCA_964607985.1 of uncultured Eubacteriales bacterium. GTDB lineage: Bacteria > Acidobacteriota > Aminicenantia > Aminicenantales > Saccharicenantaceae > JALHVH01. Next base: position 356 of record CAZSMW010000261.1, on the reverse strand, counting down.
CGGTCTGGATCGCTAACCTCGCCGACTCCATCATCGAGAAGGTGCCGCGCGAGAATTCCAACGACTTCAATCCGAGATGGATTGGGGACAAGGTCTACTTCCTGTCCGACCGCGACGGGGCCGTGTCGCTCTTCGCCTACGACCTGAAGTCGAAAAAGGTTTCCCGGGCCGTCGAAAACAGCGGCCTGGACTTCAAGTCGGCCTCAGCCGGATCCGGGGCCATAGTTTATGAGCAATTCGGCAGCCTCAACCTCTATGACTTGAAGACCGGCACGACCTCGCGCGTCCCCATCAACGTGAACGGCGACATGCCGGAAGTGCGCGAGCGGTACAAGGCCGTGGGCGACAGCTTGGAA
>CAZSMW010000260.1:0-2939 GCA_964607985.1 uncultured Eubacteriales bacterium | reverse complement strand
TAATTTTCATTCTTCAAGAACGTCTCCAAGTCCTTCCTAGCCTTGGCGTTGGAGTCGATCACCAGGATTCTCTTTTTTGAAACAGCAACCATCGAATGACCTTCGATAATATTTCTGCAATTATTGTGCCAAGTCGCTCCGGCCGGAAAGAATCTATTGCCATCTAACCAATTGATAATAAACATATTATTAATGCAGGACAGCCATGAGTAAGCGATGAGATCATCTGAAACAGGTACTTTGAGGAAATTTTCCCCGGTATTGTTTCCTAAGGCGACAGCCATGAGGCTCGCGCCGATTCAGCTTTCTCTCAATATTTCCTCAGTTTTTCAGCCGTTCAAGGATTTGTTCCATAGCCAGAAGAACAGGCTCGGACATCTGTTCGCCGTCTTCGAGCGAAGCGGGCTGGATGCCGAGGATATAGGAGTTCTTGAACTGGTCGAGGCTGATGCGGTGAGTGACCAGGGGCAAAAGCCTATGGCTGAGGACGGCATTCCAGGCCGCGTGTTGAAGCGTCATGATGGTGATTTTGCCGGGGCGTTCTCCGAAGTCCACCGCATCCACGAAGAGCAGCGGACGACGCTCATCCATCTCCCAATCGGCCGTTTTCTCCAGCGTTTCATCTTCGATCCAAACATCTTTGACTCCCTGGCTCCGGAGCCGGCGGGCCAGCTCCAGCCCTGCGCCATCGTCGGAATGACCGGCCGATCCGATACCGACGATGACCGGAGAGACGTCCGTTTTGATCTTTGCGATTTTTGTCTTCCAGTCTTCCTCGGGAGCCCTTCTAACCTGGACCGTATGCACCGAGCAGCTGATGCAGGGGTCAAACGACCTGATGACCAAGTCCATCCGATCCTTGATTTTTTCTTCCTGTCCCGACTCGAGCAGTTTCTGGGCGGTGATGTAGCAGTAGCGTTCGATGTCCTCCGCATTCTGGGCCGTGGGCGTGATGATATCCGCATGAGAAACCAGGCCTTTCGTCACTTCATAGGCGTGGAACAGGGTGCCGCGGGGTGCTTCCACGGCGCCCGCCCCTTTTCCGTCTTTTTGGCCGTAGGGGATGATCGATTCGTCGGGAAGCATGAGGGCTTCCTCGATGACCTCGGGGATTCTTTCGAAGGAATAGGCCAGCTCCAGGGCTTGGGCGGCGTTGTTGAACAAGGGATTCTTTGTCCAGCGAGCGTTGAAATACGTCTTGTACATTTTCCGGGCTTCGCCTTCGAGCCTTTCCCCGAGACAGTTCACCCGGGCCAGAGCACCCACGGAATAGGGCTTGCCCTTGTACTGACTTCGTTTGCAGAAAGAATGGGAGACGATGAACTCGTTGGCCAGGCGTTTGTAATCCTGGACGTCGATGATGTCGCCGGTGGACAGGATGATTTCATCGCCGACAATCCCGTATTTATTATCCGGCGGGTTGCAGCAGGCGTAGAGCGTCTCCGATTCAGGGATGTCGGGGTAGGGAAGTTCGGCGAACAATTTCACGGTCTTCATCACAAAGGGCATGAATTGAATGGCGCGGCTTTTGATCCAGACGAGTTCGTCCCGGCTTGGGAATTTTCCGAAACCTCCGATCACGGGATTCTCTCCGTGGATATAACGTCCGCTCGTCGTCTTCATGATGTGGTTGCCGAACTGTTTCATCTCCAGGGCGATCTTGACTTCGAGGGGGAACTTCGAAGCCATGGCGATCGCATTCGGGAAGCCGACATAGTCCGGGAGCGCCAGGTAGAACACATGGAGGGCATGGCTTTCCACCATTTCTCCGAGATGCATGAGCTCGCGGAGGAGCTTCACTTTCGGCCCGACTTTGACGTTCAAGGCCTTTTCCATGGCCCGGATGGCGGCATATTTATGGGATAGGGTGCAGATCGCGCAAATCCGGGGAACGAGGTTGACGTCCTCTTCGGGGGTTTTCCCCAAGGTTAGACGTTCGATGAGTCGCGGCCCTTCGTTCACCGTAAATTTTACGTCTGTGACGACGTTCCCGTCGATGGTCGCTGTGACACCGCCGTTCCCTTCCACGCGCGCGATATGCTCGATGACGATTTTCTTCATTTCTTGTCTCCTTTGAACTGGGCGAAAAACTCAAAGATGCGCGTTCCGCTGAAGTTGGCCATCCTGTTTTTAATGAGGGCCGGGTCAAAACCTTTTTCGAGCAAAAGACGGTATTCCGCCGTTCGGTTGGCTTCTTCCGACGGTCCCCAGCACCCCACGCAGGGCAGGTTGTGATTGACGCAGACCGCGCCGCAGCCGGCGGCCGTCAGAGGCCCCATGCAGAAAATGTTCTTGTTGAGGAGGCAGTCGTTTTCATGCCACTTGCACTCCATGCAGACCGGGAACCGGAAAAGCTCCGGAGGGTTGCCGGCCAAAAGCCTGGCGAACGTCGAGAGAAATTGTTCCTTGCCGATCGGACACCCCGGCAGGTAGTAGTCCACCTTCACAAAATCACCGACCGGCTTGGACGGCAGGGCTTTGGAGTGGATAAATTCCGCCTCTCCGTAGACGGCCTTAAAGTTTTTCGCCCAAGCCTCGTCGTTCGAAAAATTCGCCTGCATTCCGCCCAGGCCGGCGCAGATGCCGATGGCGATGAGCGCTTTGGACCGTTTGCGGATCTCGATGAGCTCGCTGAGCTCTTTCTCTGTCGAAACCGAGCCTTCCACCAGGGCCACGTCGAGTTCGATTTCATCGTTGTTGTCGCTTTTAGCCATCAGAAAGGCTTCGATGTCGGCAGCCTTGAAGATATTGACCAACTCTTCTTCGCAGTCGACGATGAGAAGGGCGTCGCCGGCGCAGCCCGTGAGTTCGTAGATCCCGATTTTCAGTTTGTTGTCTGGCATGGCGTCCTCCCTAGATGAGTTCCCTCATGTGAAGCACATCCCAATAGGTAAAAACGGGGCCGTCAAGGCAGGTGTAGATATAGTCGATGGCACAAT
>CAZSMW010000259.1:0-7003 GCA_964607985.1 uncultured Eubacteriales bacterium | reverse complement strand
GGGGTCTCTGGCGTCGGATCGCGCCTGTTCCAGAACATCTTGATGAAACTGTCACGCTCAGCGTCGGTCCTCAGGCTGCGGAAAACGTCCTTTTCGTTCTCGGAGATAATATAGAGGACCTCCTCGTCCAGCCACTTCCGGTACCTCTCGGCGAGGTCCGGCGGCTTGCCCGCCTTCTTCGCTTCCTGGAACGCGCCGGGAGCCATGCGCCAGGCCCCCATTCCCGGAACCGGACCGGCGGACAGGAACGCCCCTCCGACGAGGAACGCCAAGGCCCAATTTCGTCCTTGCATGGTCATTGTCCCCTCCTCGTTCCCGGGCGCGGGATTACTGGGATTTCAAAAACGCCAGGATCTGCCTGGCCACGGAGGCGTTCGGGTCGTCGGGCGCGAGCTCGACGAATTTTTCCAGGTTTTGTATGGCTTCGGGCTTCTTGTTCTGGTTGACGTAGATCATCCCCAGCTGATAATAGGCCAGGGCGTGATCCGGTTTCAGGTCTTTTGCTTTGGTGAAGGCGGCGGCGGCGTTCTCGAAGTCCTGGAGGTTGATCAGGCACGCGCCGAGGTTGTAAAAAGCGTCCGGGTCGGCCGCGCTCAGCTCCGAGGCCTTCCGGAAATACGGGAGCGCCTCCTCGTACTTCTTCATGGCGCCGAGGATCTCGCCGATACTCTTGTTTGCGCTGTAGCTCTCCGGCTGCAGTTCCAGCATCTGCCGGAACGCGGCCAGCGCCTCCTCGCTCCTCCCCAGCTTCATATAGCTCGATCCGAGGTTGTTGTGATAGACGGGTTCTCCCGGTTCCTTGTCGATGGCGGCCTTGTAGGCTTCCGCGGCCTCCTCGAACTTCTCCGTTTTGAACAGGTCGTTGCCAAGCTTGAAATCCTTGTCGCCCGGGGATTCTCCGGCAAAATATTTCCCTTCCTCGAGCTCCAGGTCGACCTGGACGATCTCCATGACGCCGACGTGTTTCTCCGTGAACGCGGGCAGGAAACCGTCCTTTTCGGCCTTGACCTGGTAGTAATCGGGCTGAAGGCCGATCTGGATGAATTCTCCCTTGGCGTTGGTCTTGAGGCTGTAACGAATGGCCGCATACTGGAGGGATACGACCGTGACCTTCGCCCCTTCAAGGAGGTTCCCCTTCTTGTCCTTGATCACCCCTTTGACGGTGCCCTGGATGGACGCTGAAAGGCCGGAACCAAGGACGAGGATGGCCGCGAGGGCAAGAGCGAGGACGGATGGACGGCTGCTGGTTTTCATGGACCTTACCCCTTCCTGTAATGAAAAAGCCATTTCCACGACATATCCTATCCCGCCGTCCGTCCAAAGTCAACTTGGAGGGGGAACCGCTCGTCAATCTCGCCCTCCGCTCCGTCCAGGCCCCGGAGGATTGCAATAGACGCGGTCTTGGTCTACCATAGGAAAATAAGGAGTTCACGATGAAACCGATCCATAGATCACTCTTGGCCGCCATGATCATCGCTGCACTCGCCCTGACCGCCACCTTTGCCGCGGGCCAGGCTCAAACGCCCAGAGCCGAAACGCCGGTCCTCCTGGCCTCCTGCGGGCAGAGTCCGGGACCTGTTATGCTCAAGGTCATCCTCCATAAGCTCGGCTTCAGCTACGAGCTCAACGCCCTGGCGACACCGGCCGACCTTAAGGCCAAGGCACAAGCCGGGACGCCCTACAAGTCGCTTGTCATCGTCATGGGCGCGAGCCTCAAAGGCATGGGCGCCGCGGGGATCTCCATCGACGATGAGCTCAAGCGCACCGCCGAACTCATCGACGAGGCGCGCAAGGAGGGCATCAAGATCATCGGCGCCCACATCGAGGGCATGAAGCGGCGCTCCCAAGGCGCCGCGGCCGGCGACACGACCGACGAACAGGCGATCGACGCCGTCGCCCCGAATTCCGACCTCCTCATCATCAACAAGGAGGGCGACTCCGACGGCCGGTTCACGACGATCTCCAAGGCCAAGAACATCCCGATGATCGTCGTCGAGAAGAACCTCGATCTCGTCACCGAACTGGGAAAACTGTTCGGGAAGTCCTGATCTCCACCATTCCAAGCTTCTCCAGGAATTTCATGTAGGCCTCGACGTCAACGAGCCGGAGCGGTCCGTATTCGGCCGAGGCGGCGTTCCGGATGTCGAGGATGCTCCTCTTCCCGTCGATAAAATTCCGCAGTTCGAACTGGGCCGCGGCAATGGCCGGCGGCGGAGAATATTTGACTTCGCGGATCTTGTCCCGGAGTTTCCAGAATTCAAGCATCCCGCCCATCTTCGCCGTTCGGACCGGCACGAACCCGGCCAGCCGGACTTCGTCCTTGTCCGGCGCCGATTTCCCGGGCGCGACCTTCAAGCCCCGACAGCGGGCGGCATAGAGGCTTTCGAGCTCGCGGAGCTCAAGCCCGGCCGCTTCGTCGAGCGTCCGGAGCCGAGAGGCCAGAGCGTCCTCCAACTCTTTATCGCCCTTGAAAAAGAACCGGACCGAGGATAGGGCCTCTATTTCCCTGGCGAAAGACTGGTTCACGATATTCAGGGACTCTCTGAACGCCGTATGAACGGACTTCCCGTCGGCGTCCTGGAGGAATTTTTCCGCTTTGCCCTTCTCCAGGCCGAGCCTCCCCCGGAGCTTCGAACCGACCTCAGCCATCATCCTCTCGCACTCTCCGGGACCGGCGTTGGCCAGGAAAACGGCCGTCGCCGCCGAAATGACGACGACACGCTTGAACTGGGTCGAGTCTGATTTGTCCGTCGTGTCCCCGCTCGTGTGGTACCACTGGTCGGGCCAAACGTTGAAGTAGGCCGAGGGCACGCGGACGCCCCCGTCCACAAAGACGACGTGATCGCTTCCGCCCGAATACGGATCGATCGAATAATAGAAGGGGTCGCGCGAGCCCGCCGGGGACAGGATGGGCATCTCCCGCCAGCCGGATTCCTGGGAGTCGCGCTGGGTCGCGCCCACCCACTCCACGAAGGACGCGGCTACGTCGTTGAGGTAGGTTGGAAGCGAGAGGGGTGTCGTCGTCAGCCGGAAGCCGCTCTGGTTCTTGACAAGGCCCTCCCCCACCATATCGTGGTTGATGTTGGCGAAGAAACGCTTCGCGATGTCCGGAAATTTCTTGAGATAAGCGGCGGTCCCGGAGATCTCCGGGACGAATAAGAAGCGGATCGACCTTCTGAGCGGCTGGATCTTCCCTTCACTCGCGAGCTTCCGGATCACACGGAGGGTCTCCAGAATGGCCGTGCAGCCGCTGATGTTGTCGTTGGCCCCCTGCTTGGCGAAGCCCTCGTAGAGGTGGGCGGTGAAAACAAGCTCCTCGCCGGGATAATCCCGGCCTTTGAGGAGCCCCATGACCATCTGTTCCCGGAAAGGGACCATCCGGGCCTTGATCACAGCCCGAAGCAGGATCTTCGTTCCCCGTTCGAGCTCATCCCGGAGCTCCTGGCCGAGCCGCTGGGAGATCATAAAGCCGAACGAAGGTTTGTCCTTATCGCCCGTGCCGATGGAACCCCAGCCGACCTCATCCCGGTCGAACTCGGGGTGGCTCGAGGAGAAGGCGACCACACCTTTGGCCCCGTATTTGGCAACCGCGATCCTCTGCGCTCCGCCCGCGTAGCCGTTGACGAGGACGATCTTGCCCCTGACGCTCTTCCCCTTGTAGTTTTCCTCCCTGGAACCGGGCCCGACATAGACAAGTTCGGCGGTCGTGTCCGTGGCGCCGCTTCCGGAGCAGAGGGAGGCCGCGATATCACGAAGGTCGGCGATCTTTTTCTTTCCGGGTTCGACGACCCAAAGCTCGGCCGATTCCGCGTCCCAGGTCGTCTTCTCGTCCGTGGGCAGATCGATGACGGCGGCCTCGTCGGCGCCGTATTCCTTGAGCTTTTCGAGCAGGAACCGGGTCTCGAAATACCCCTTGACGTATTCCTCGGGAGGCCTGTTCCGGTTGACGCCGGCGAGCAGGACCTCGTTCTGAAGCGCCAGCTCTCCCGAGGCCTCGTTGATGATCTCATTGAGGAGAGGCAGCGAAAGCAGAGGCTTGGGGAGGGGGCCCCCCATCTGGGCGATGAGAGCCCCTGTGCCAAAGGCCATGAAAAAAGCAAGGGTGAATATCTTTTTCATGTTCCCTATTCTATGTCAATTCGCGAATCAGGGGAACCGTCAACTCACATAAATTGGACTGGACACGGGCTTCTTTGATAGAATAGTGATCATAAGCCCGGAACATGGGTTTGAGGGAGTCTATCGATGATCGCAACGACGACTTTGAAAACCATCGTCATGGTCCTTTTCGGATTGACCATCGTCTGGCTGGTCAAAATCCTGATCAAGCAGGAATCCGAAACGCTCGTCCGGGCTCTCCTCACGGCTGTTTTCTTCGGCGTGGTCCTCCTCTATCTCCAGCAGACAAAACTTCAGACGATATCCTGGAAGGACACCAAACAGATAATTTTCCCGGAAAAGCCCCTGGCACTCGCCTATGTCAAGGACGAGGGACGTTCGAGCGGGGCCAAGTACGTCCGATACACCTTTCCCGCGCCCACAGGTCAGGAGGGTTCCCTGCTCGGGGTCGGCCCCCGGCTCAAGCTGACCCTGGACCCGAACGGCAGGAATTATCACATCACCGATATCGAACCGGTAAACAGGATCCTGACCTATCTGGGCCTGCCCGAGGTCAAGACGGGCGTCAGGGAACTGGCCGCGGTCACCGGACGGCTCGCGGACGTCAATTCTTACAGATGGGAGGATTACGACGGCCGCATCCTGATCCTCGAGCGCGGGCTCTGCCAGGACAAGGACGGCCTGGAGCGCTATCACTGCGTCGTCAGCATCACCGTCCGGGATAAATATTGAATAAGTCCCCCGATTGATTTAGAGTGGGAAGCTCATAGGAACCCTGAACGATGAGCGCAACGGCCGCCGCGGGAATCATTCTGGCCGTCATGGTCGCGGCCTACGCCGCCGCCAAGGCCCTCAAGGTCTCGACCGAGCTTTCCCTCTTCTTTGCCGCCCTGGCCGGGGCTTTGGCCGGAGGCCGGGGCATCCCCGCCCGACATATCGCCGAGGGCGCCTTTACATATTTCGATATTTGCCTCATCTTCATCACGGCCACCCTGTTCATGAACCTGCTCAAGGAATCGGGCGCGGCGGCCTTCGCCGTCCGCGGCATCCTGCGCCGGTTCCATAAGAAAAAATCCGTCCTTTTCATCCTGCTCGCCCTGCTCCTGCTTGTCCCCGGAGCGCTGACGGGCGCGGGGAGCGTGACGGTCCTTATCGTCGGGGGCATGGCCGCCACCGTCCTCGGCGCCATGGGGCTTCCGAAGCCCAGGGTCGCGGCCATCATCTTCATCATCGCCGGCCTCAGCGCCGCGGCCCCGCCCGTGAGCCTCTGGGCCATGTTGACCGCGGCCGGGGTCAACATGCCCTACGTCGGTTTCTTCCTCCCGCTTCTTATCCCCTGCGTCCTGCTCTCCCTCATGACGATCTTCATCCTCGGACGTAAGGCGAAACCCGTGGACCTTGAAAAGGCCTTAGCGGAGATCCCCGGGGTTCCGGAAAAAATGAACGGCTGGCGGATCGGCCTGCCGTTTCTTCTCTTCTTCGTCCTCGTCACGGCCGGCCGGGTCTTCCCTTTTTCGTTTCCGACACTCGGCCTGCCTCTGATGTTCGCCGCCGCGGCCGGGCTGACGCTCCTCCTCTCGCCGAAGAAGCTCCCCTTCCTCAGGATTTCTCTGGAGACCGTCCGGGAGCTCCTGCCTCTCATCGGGACGCTGACCTGTGTCGGGATCCTCGTCCAGATCATGACCTTGACCGGCGTCCGCGGGCTTATTGCCATCACCACCGTGACCCTGCCCGTCGCCGTCGTCCTTGCGACGCTCTTCCTGACCCTGCCTGTCTCCGAAGCCGTCCTGATGTGGGGCGCGGCCCCCGTGCTGGGCGTTCCCCTTGTTCTTCTCTTCAACACGATCGGCCTCAACCCGGTCGTAGCCCTGGCCGGGATGAGCGTCATCTGGCCGCTCGGGGACGCCCTCCCGCCGACGGCCATCATCGGCCGGCTGACGACCGAGACAGTCGGCATGAAAGAACCTTATTCGAAGTTCCTGAGATATTGCCTGGTCCCGGCGGTCCTGATCATGATCGCGGGGACATTGATGATTGTGTTCAGCAAGAAGCTGGGCTTTTTAACAGTTTTTTAGGATGAGAGAAGAATGAGCGCGCTCATCACGATCGCTTATTACGCGATGACGGCCTTCGCCGCCGTCCTCCTGATCTGGAATTTTATCAAGGGCAAAAGATGGCAGGACGAAGTCCTTTACCTTATCGTCCTCATCCCCTTCCTGCTCAGGGTCCTGAGGCTCAAGTGATGATGAAAACAAGAAAGGCCCTTTTCGCGCTCATCGGGGTGGTCTTCATTGTCTTCGCCGGAGAGAGCTTTTATAGAAGCCGGCACCTCAAAGAGCCCGTAGTGGCAGGGCCGGGCGTCACCATGGTCCGGAAGCTCAGCGAATCCTTCCAGGGGATAAAAGGAAGCATCAACGACGCCAACGTCTATGTCCTGGAAGGGAAAAAACCCGGCGGAAGCGTCCTTCTCCTCGGAGGCTCGCATCCCGAGGAACCGGCCGGAAGACTCGCGACCTGGGTCATGACCGAAAACGCCGTCGTCGAGCAGGGGCGGGTTTTCATCCTCAATTCCGCCAACCGGAGCGCGACCACCGTCACCCGGCTAGGCGGCGCCTATCCGCCGGATTTTACCATCAAGACCCCGTGGGGAGGACAGAAGTTCCGGATGGGCGACCGCTGGTCGAACCCGCTCGACCAATGGCCCGACCCCGAGGTCTACGTCCATTATCCGACCCGCCAGGAGCTGGCCTATGTGGACGTCCGGAACCTCAACCGGGCCTGGCCGGGGCGGCCTGACGGGACACTTACGGAAAAGACGTGCTACGCCCTCATTAAGCTCATCGACGCCGAAAAGATCGACATCGTCATCGACCTCCATGAGGCC
>CAZSMW010000258.1:0-3518 GCA_964607985.1 uncultured Eubacteriales bacterium | reverse complement strand
TTTACAGCCTGCTCGGCAGGGTCGACCCCTCGCTCCTCCTCATCCTCAACACGTTCAGTCTCGTGGTTATCTTCTTCTCCATGCTCAAAGGCGAGCTCTTCGGCGTCGTCCTCGGCGCCCTATGCGGTCTCCTCCAGGATTCATTCTCCATGGGGGTTTTCGGTGTCGCGGGCCTTTCCAAAACGCTCCTGGGCTTTACAGCCGGGTATATCTCCAGGAAGATGAACGTCGTCCCGTTCTTCCGTAACTTCATCTTCATCTTCATCCTGGCAACGGGCGAACTGGCCGTCTGGGCATTCCTTTATGCGCTCGTCTTTTCCAAGCGGTTGATCACCGGGAACGCCCTCCTCTTCTTCCAGCCCCTGGCGACAGCGGTTCTGGGGAGCGTGATCTTCACCCTGGCACGCCGCATCAAGGCTCCTCAAACATAGGCTTCTTGCATGTTCAGGAAAGACAGGATCTACGAGGACCTTTCTCTCATCCTCAAGAGGGCCAGGGTGGTTTTCTACTTGCTGGGAGGCTTGCTCGCTCTCATCCTTGGTTATTACTGGAAGGTTCAGATCCTGGACCACCAAAAATATTGGCAGCTGGCCGAGTCCAACCGTCTCAGGGAGAGGGTCTTGCCGGCCCTCCGCGGCGTGATCACGGACAGAAACGGAAAATTCATTCTGGCGGACAATACGGCCGGCTTCAAGGTGTCCGTCATCCGGGAGAACATCAAGGATTTCGAGGAGTCTTACCGGAATATCAGCCATCTCCTCGGTATCGACGAAGCCGACCTCAAGGCGAGGATCGAGAAGTACGGCTCCGTCGTGGCGTTTCAGCCCATCGTGGTCAAGGACAATCTCACGACCGAGGAGGTCTCCCGGATCGAGGCGAGGAAGATGGAGTTCCCGGAACTCGAGGTTGAGATCGAACCTAAGAGGTCCTATCCCTTCGGGGTTTCGGCAGCCCATGTCCTCGGGTACGTCCAAGAGCTCTCGCCCGAGGACTTCAAGGCCGGCGCTGCAGGCAAGAGGCATTTGGGGGACATGGCGGGAAAAACGGGCATCGAACGGCAGTATGACGACGTGCTCACCGGGGAGGACGGGCGCCTCCTGGAGATCGTGGACAGTCTTGGCAGAAGCCGGGGAGAGATGGCCAGAGTAGAGCCCCGGCAGGGGAAGAGCCTGCGCCTGGCCCTGGATTATGATCTCCAGAAGAAGGCCGAAGAGCTCCTTCAAGGCAAAGAGGGAACCATCGTGGCCTTGGACCCGAAGACTGGAGAGGTTCTGGCCCTGGCCAGCTTCCCGACCTATGATCCGAATAAATTCATCAGCCGGTTTACCCCGAAAGAGTGGCTAAGCCTCGTCAACGACCCGGCCTATCCGCTCGAGAACCGGGTCATCCGGGGGCTCTACTCTCCCGGGTCCATCTTCAAGATCGTCATGGCCACGGCCGGGCTCGACTCCGGCTTCGTTGACGGGCAGACATCCTATTTCTGCGGAGGCTCCATGGAGATCTACGGGAATGTCTTCTCCTGCTGGTTCAAGCCCGGGCATGGCTTGATGAACCTGACTAACGGGATCAAGAACTCCTGCAACGTCTATTTTTACAATTTGGGCCGGAGGCTGGGCATCGAACCCATCGCCTCATACGCCAAGCTGATGGGGCTCGGTCGGAAGACAGGCATAGACATTCCCGGAGAAAAAGACGGCCTTGTGCCTGACCCGGAGTGGAAGCTGAAAACGTTCAAAACGGCCTGGTACCGGGGGGAGACGATCTCCGTCTCCATCGGGCAGGGCCCCCTTCTGGTCACCCCGCTCCAAATCGCCGACATGGTCGCCTGTGTCGCCAACAGGGGAGTCCGCGTCGTCCCCCGCCTGGTCCCTCCGGAGAACGGAAAGGAGAAGAGCGGCAAAACGGCCGTCCCCATCAAGCGCGAGACATTCGAGACGATCATCCAGGGCATGTGGATGTCCGTCAACGACGGAGGGACGGGAAGAGGCGCCAGGGTGGAAGGGTTCGATGTCTGCGGCAAGACCGGTTCTACGCAATGGATCAGCACAGAGCGGGCGGAAAAACTGCAACAGCAGGGGAAGGAGATCAAGAAAACCCACTCCTGGTTCGCCGGCTTTGCGCCGAGGTCCGACCCGAAGCTCGTGGTGACGGTGCTGGTTGAGTTCGGCGGGTCCGGAGGCGCGACGTCCGCCCCCTTGGCCGGGCAGATCTTCGATCTCTATAGGAAGAAATATGATCGATAGAGGAGCCTTTCACGAGATCGATTGGGTCCTGATCGGGCTTCTTATCGTCAACTCCGTCATCGGAGTCATCTTTATCTACAGCTCTTCCCATTTCCTCCCGGGCAACTATGCCATGAAGCAGGTCATCTTCATCGTGGTCAGCCTGGCCTTTCTTTTCCTCTGCCTGGCCGTGGACTACAAAATCCTTATGACCTACTCGCTCTATTTTTACCTGGCGGTGACGGCGGTTCTGGCCGGCCTGCTCGTTTTCGCCCGGCTCGTGGCCCACACCAAGAGCTGGATCAAGCTGCCGTTCTTCCAGGTCCAGCCTTCGGAACTGGCTAAGATCGTCTTGATCCTCCTTCTGGCCCAAATTTTTTCTGAGTACAAGAAGAGCACCCTCAGCTCAAACGTCGGCATCCAGGCCATTCTTCTCGTCCTTGGCCCCTTTATCCTCGTGGCCGCGCAGCCCGACCTCGGAACGGCCCTGACGTTCATTCCGGTCCTTTTGGCCGCCTTCATCCTAGCCGGCCTGAGGAAGAAGACGATCGCCATCCTGTTGGTCGTGTCGTTGGCCGCGGGCCTCGTCGGTTGGAACTTCGCCCTAAAGGATTACCAGAAAAAGCGGATCACGACGCTCTTTTATCCCAGCCAGGACCCCAAAGGCGCCGGATACCACATCCTTCAATCGAAGATCGCCATTGGGTCCGGAGGGCTGACGGTAAGGGTTTCCTCAAGGGGTCGCAGAGCCAGCTTCGGTTCCTGCCGGCTAGGCACACGGATTTTATCTTCTCCGTGATCGGGGAGGAGTTTGGTTTCCTGGGCGTCCTCTTGGTCATGCTGACGTATTTTCTGTTGCTGGCAAGGATGTTTCTTTCCGTGGGAATAGCCCGGGACAGGGCTGGGGTCTACATCATTTTCATGGCCTCCATGCTCATCGCCTTTCAATTCGTTGTCAACATCCTGATGATCATCGGCCTATTCCCGGTGACGGGGGTGCCTCTGCCTCTGTTAAGCTATGGCGGCTCTTCGCTGGTTTCCAACGCCCTGGCCGTTGGCCTCGTCGTCAACGTGAGGATGAGGCGGTTCGCCAACGCCTGACTTTTCCGCGGAGACCGCAGGTCCCTTTTTATCGTGCCGGGAATCGAATATGATATTAGGCCATGGCCAAGAGCATGATCCCGATCGACAGGAAACGGCTGGAGCAGGTCCTCCGGACCGTGGAGAAGCCGGGGCGCTATGTCGGAGGGGAATGGAACCAGGTCCGCAAAGATCCCTGGAAGGTCAAGGTTAAGG
>CAZSMW010000257.1:0-3337 GCA_964607985.1 uncultured Eubacteriales bacterium | reverse complement strand
CTTCCAGCCGCTCCATTCCCCCTCCTTAAGGATGAACTCTTGGTCCTGGATGACGATCTTGGCGACCGGGTTCCCGGGATCGATGTGGACCCTGAAGTCGACCGACGTCTCGGGACTTCCCTCCCGGAAGCTGTTATCCGGCCCGGGCAGTTTGGCCTCGACCCGGTTGCCGATGACATAGACCTCGTGGACGCGGCCGCCGCCTCCGACCTCCGAGCTGATCTGCCTGGATTCGTTGGTATAGTAATTGAAGATGCCGTAAGACCCTTTGAGGTCGGGGGTCCCCATTCCGGAGAGAGTCCTTTGCTTCGTCTCGATGGGCGGGTAATTGGACGGGATCTTGAAGATGGTCGCCGGGATGTCGTGCTCCTCGAGGATCTGCCAGAAGGCCTTGCCCTTGCGGAGGTTCTTGACGCTTCCGCCGGATAAGGGAAGGATGATGTTCCCAAGCCTGACCGTCCTCTTAGCTCCCTCCGTGGCCGACGCCGAGAAGGTCGGGATATAGGTCTGGGCATCCCTGTGGATGAAATCGAAGATGCCGTGTCCCCCGGGGTTCGTCCCGGCGATGAAGTTCGACCAGGCCACGGGGCTCTGGGGCGGGATGCTTGTCTGGAGGGAACTGAAGCCGCCGGAGGCGGTGAGCTTCTTGAAGGCAGGGAGCTTTCCCTGGTCCATCCAGACCCTGACGAGGTGGGGATCTAAGCCGTCGAAGCCGAGGACGATGACCTTGCGGGCCGTGGCCCTCTTACCAGCTGCCCGGATCAGGGGCGAGTGGTCCCCTCCGAGGGCGAGCGCGGAGGCGGCTCCCAGCCCCATCCTCATGAATTCCCTGCGGTCCATCATGTTCTTTTTCCTGTCGTTTGAAAGGGATCGGCGGCGTCGATCAGGGTCTTCCCATCCATATGGGCCGGAGGCTTCAGTCCGAAAAGCTCGAGCACGGTGGGGGCGATATCCATGATGGACGGGCTCTTTTCCCTCACCTTAAGGCTGGTGAACAGGACCCCCGGAACGACCTTGGGGTCGATGCAGTGGTCGCCGCTCCATGCCTTGATATTGTCATCGAAGATGACGTCGTTCACTTTTCCGGTGACCGAATCCCAGGAGGCGCGGTAGCCTTCGGCATAGCCGATGATGAGATCGGGCGCGTTTCCCTTGTACGGGCCCGCATAGATCTTGTCGGTGTCATAAGCCTCGTTGACGGCCGTGGCGTTCTTCCCGACGTCGTTGAGGCCGCCGAGCTTTCGGACCAACTCGTCCTTGAGGGCTTCGGCCTCTTGGCCCGGAGCCACCGTTCCCTTGGCCTCGCGTCCCTTGAGGTTGAGGTAGAGCCCGCCGAGCCCGAGAGCATAGGCCTTTGTCTTTTTCCAATCGACGTCTTTAAACCACTCGCCGCTTTCGTTCTTCCCGTCTTTGAGGGCGAGATAACCGTTCTTCCAGAGCCAGGAGTTGATATTGACCCCGCGGCGGAACGACTTGAAGCCGTGGTCGGACATGACGATGAGGACGCTCCTCGAATCGAGCTTCGCCCGGACGCGGCCCACGAGGTCGTCCATTCGGGTGTAAAGGTCCTCGATGACCTTGGGGCTCATGGCGTTCTGACCGGGCCTCAAAGCGGGGTGTCCCTTGTCGAGATACCGCATGAACATGTGCTGGATGCTGTCTGTCGTCTCGAAAACACAGCAGACGAGACCCCTCCGGGTGTTCTCCATGGCCTTGAAGACCATGGCCTCCCATTCCATGTGGTTGGCGTAGGTCAGGTCCAGGAAGGCCTGCTCGCTAAGGACACCCTCGTTGAGCGCCCAGGTGTCATTGGCCTCGCCCAAGGTGATGAAGCTCCCCAGGAGCTTGGCGAGGTAAACGGAGTAGATGAAAGGGTGGGAGATCGGCAGGGCCGGCTTCTCCGGGTCGATGTTGAGCGGCGTGATGTACATTTCAAAGTGCGGTTTGACCTGGGAAACGTAGAACTTGCAGATGGCCCGGATCTTCATCCCCAGCCCCGGCTTGAAGGTGATCCGGGTCCAGGGGGAAAAGGTGTTCTTTTTTAGGACGATCCTCTGGCCGGAAACCTCGACCACGGCCTCCTCGCTCTTGGGGTCGACCGTGATGGCCATGGGCAGGTGGATCTCTTCAACCTTCTTGAGGAGCGAATTCTCCGGCCCGGAGATGTACGTCTCGATTCGGCCGTCGGCGAGGGTGACGGGGATGTTCTGCCCGCCCTCTTTCCTTTCGAGCCGCGCTGTATCCGTCGTGTAGAAGGAGAACGTTCCCTGACTGCCTTTCAAGTCGGGGGCGCACATGCCCGAGAGAAGGTGGCCCTTGAACTTCTCCGGCGGGAAGGTGATGGGCACGCGGAGGACCGTGCTGAAGATGCCTTTTTCGCCAAGGATCTTCCAGAACGGGACGCTCTTTCGCATCCCGCGGATCTCGGGCTTGGACAATGGGATATTGTATTTCCCAAGGGACAAGACCTTCTTGGGGTTTCCGATGCGGGCCGACGAAAGATCGGGAAGGTAGGTCCGGGGGTCGCGGCTCAGGAAATCGAAGATATTGTGTTTGGAAGGCTCGGAGCCTGTCATGAAGGACGACCAGGCCACCGGCGAGATGGATGGGATTGTCGTCCGGAGCCTGGCGTAGGTCCCTTCCTTCTTAACTCCGGCCAGGTTAGGGAGCTTCCCTTCAGCCATGAACCTCTCGGCCAGGGACGGCTCCATACCGTCAAGCCCCAAGATAACAACCCTGTTGACCTTGCTCGTTTTGTAGGCCCGTTGTCCCCGAATGGTCTTCCAAATGAACCGGAATGGCCAGGACAGGAACGAAAAGAGGGCCAGGAAGAAGGTGAGAAACAGGACCAGGAACGAAGAAAGGAATGCAAAACCGGCGCCCGGCCCGATGTAGGCCATGAGCGGGGCGGCCGAAGCCAGGACGAGGAGGGTGACCAGGACAAGATGTCTTTTGGCTTTGAAAATTTTGTCGTTCATGAATAATTCTTCAGAATGATCCCGGCGAGGTCCTGGATGGCCAGGTCCTTTCCTACCTCGGAGTCCGCCAAGAACAAGGCGTCGTCCCAGGTGTGCATACCCTGGAGGTCCGATCGGCCGAAGATCTCCTTTTTCTTGACCGAACCTTTCATGTCGAACCCGCGCTCCCCGAGGACGACGAGGTCCGGCCCTTTGGAGGCGTAAGGTCCGGAATATACGGCCTCGGCCATGAAGACCTTCCGGACGACTTTTTTGCCTCCATATTCCAACTTTTCGAGTTTCCCGGCTATCTCCGTCTTGAGGTCTTTCTTCTCGGAAGCGTCCACGGAACCCGATGGGAACTTCTTCCGAAGGTTCAA
>CAZSMW010000256.1:0-4192 GCA_964607985.1 uncultured Eubacteriales bacterium | reverse complement strand
CATTCCCGGCGATCCCTCGACGCCCTTCGTCGGGGCAACGCCGGAGGCCAAGCGTCTCCCCCTCGAAGAGATCAAGGTCCTGACGAAAATACCGGTTCTCCCGATCTCCTATCATGACGCCCTCCCCCTGCTCCGGGGCTTGGCCGGGCCGGTCGCGCCAAACCCTTGGAAAGGAGCTCTCCCTATCCCCTATCATGTCGGTCCGGGACCCGCCAAGGTTCACCTGAAACTGGCCTTCAACTGGGATTTCAAGTCGATCTATGATGTCATCGCCATGATCCGGGGAAGCGTCTATCCGGATCAGTGGATCATCCGGGGCAATCACCACGACGGATGGGTGAACGGAGCGGAAGACCCTCTCAGCGGGCAGGCCGCGACGATCGAAGAGGCCAAGGCCCTCGGCGCGCTGGTCAGAAGCGGCTGGAAGCCGAAACGAACCCTTGTTTATTGCGCCTGGGACGCCGAGGAGCCCGGATTGATCGGTTCCACGGAATGGGTGGAAACCCACGCCGATGAATTGAGGCAAAAGGCGGTCGCCTACATTAATACCGATTCCAACGCGCGGGGATTCCTCTTCATGGACGGCTCGCACTCCCTACAGCATTTCATCAATGATGTCGCGCGGGATATCGTCGACCCGGAAAAGAATGTCAGCGTCTGGCAGCGGGCGAATGCCGCCCGGCTTCTGGCTAGCCCCCCCGAAGAAAGGCAGGAATTCCGGTCCCGGAAAGATTTGAAAATAGGGGCCTTGGGATCGGGCTCCGATTACACGGCCTTTCTTCAGCACCTGGGCATCGCCTCGCTGAACATCGGCTATGGGGGCGAGAATGAAGGAGGCGCCGGCCATTCGATCTATGATACGTTCGATCATTACCTGCGGTTTGGAGATCCGACGTTCGCCTATGAGGTGACTTTGGCCCAAACCGCCGGCCACGCGGTCCTCCGTCTGGCGGACGCGGACATCCTCCCCTTCGACTTTTCGGATTTTGCGGAAACCGTGTCCGAATATGCGGACCAGCTGATAAAACTGACCCAAACCATGCGGGAAGAAACTCTGGAATTGGACCGGACGCTTTCCGAAAACGCCTTCGTCCTCGCGGCCGATCCGCAGAAAACCATGCGGGCCCCCCAGTCCCAGAGCCCCGTTCCCTATTTGAATTTCGCCCCCCTCGAAAATGCCCTCAGCCGTCTCAAAATCATCGCCTCCGATTATCGGAAGGCGGCCGATGATCTCAAGACGGGCGGAAAGAAGCTCTCCGATGATCGCCGGAAAAGTCTCAACGAGATCCTCTTCAAGACGGAAAGAGCGCTCACGAATCCCGAGGGATTGAAAGGACGTCCCTGGTACATCCACGAACTCTACGCGCCGGGACTCTACACGGGCTACGCCGTGAAAACCGTTCCGGCGGTCCGGGAAGCGATCGAGGGGAGATTGTGGGCGGAAGCGGATCGGCAAATCATCCAGGTCGGGAAAACGCTGGAGGCCTATTCCGAGGAAGTCCAAAAAACGGTCGCGATCCTTCGATCGTCGCTTCGATGAATATCGATAATATTTGACCGGACCGATTGGCCTGATATAAAATACCTCCGGGAAAAATGAAGAGAAGGAAGAGTACTCATCATGAACAACATTTTATTGGCCGTCATCGGGGTCTCAGCGATCATTTTTGCCGTGGTCTTCCTAAAAGATGTCCAAAAGCAGCGGGAGAAATATCGAGCCACACCCGGATTGCCGTTAACGGGGGCCTCCTTCGTGGCCGCCTTCTTCGATACGCTCGGCATCGGAGGCTTTGCCACGCTGACTTCCTTCTACAAGTTCACCAAGCTCGTGGATGATCGGGTGATTCCGGGGACCCTCAACGTCGGCTTCTGCCTGCCGGTTGTGGCCCAGGCCTTCATTTTTATTACGGTCGTCAAGGTCGATCCGCTGACCCTCATTTCGATGATGCTGGCCGCCACCTTGGGCGCGGTCATCGGCGCGGGAATCGTTTCCAAGCTGCCCGTCGACAAGATCCGGATCGGACTGGGAGGCGCCCTCGTGGTCGTGGCGTTATTCATCCTTTCCGGTCTGTTGAAGCTCACGCCGGCCGCCGGAGACGCCCTGGGCTTGGCCGGCTGGAAGCTGGTGCTCGCGGTCGTCGTGAGCTTCATCCTCGGCTCGCTGATGACCATCGGCATCGGGTTCTATGCGCCTTGCATGGCGCTGGTCTATGCGCTGGGGATGAATCCCCTGGCCGCTTTCCCGATCATGATGGGATCCTGTGCCATTCTCCAGCCCTGGGCCGGCATCAAGTTCGTCAAGGAATCGGCTTACAACTCCAAGGCCGCATTTGCCTTGACGGCGGCGGGGATCGTGGCGGTTCTGCTGGCGGGATACGTCGTGAAATCGCTGCCGCTGACCATCCTGAAATGGGTGGTCGTGGTCGTGATCTTCTACACCTCGGCGATGATGTTCCGGTCGGTCGGCAAGGAAAAAGCCGGGGCGGCCGCCCGGTAAACGGCCCGCCTAAAAAAAGACGACATTCCGGAGAGAGCCATGGAACGAAGAAATTTCGTGAAGTTCCTCGGGCTGGGCTTGCCGGCCGCGGCTTTTCCTTTCCGTCCGGCGATCGCGGAAACCGCCCGGAGGTTTCGCCCGGTCAAGATCACCAAGGTCTCGTCGACGGCCTTCAGCATGCCCATTCCGGCCTCCGGATATTCGTCGAGTGAGCACGCCGGAACGAAACGGGAATGGGGACGGGCCCTGCGGTCCTCACCGCATCGCCCCGACCGTGTCTTGGAGTACATCGTCGTCAAGATCGAATCGGATTCGGGCCACACGGGCTTTGGGGAAGCCACGCCGGATATCGGTTTCTTCGGGGCCACCTTGGAGGCGGACAAAAGCGCCATCGATCTCTATTTCGGGCCGAAGCTCATCGGCCGGAGCCCCTTCGACCGCGAGGAGATCCTGCGCCAGCTCGAATACCGCGGGAATTCCTGCCCCCGGTCGGCGATCGATCTGGCCCTCCATGACCTGATGGGCAAGATCCTCGGCCTTCCGGTCTACGACCTCATCGGAGGCCTCTGCCGCGACCGGGTCCCCGTCGAAGTGGAGATCGGGGGCGGTCCGGCCAAGGAGATGGCGGAAGCCTGCTTGAAGTGCGTGCGTTTGGGCGTAAAGGCCTTCAAACCCAAGGTCGGAGGCTATCCGGAAGAGGATGCCGAACGGCTGAGGGCCATCCGGGAAGCCGTCGGCAAGGACGTGATCATCCGGGCCGACGCCAACCGGGGGTTTACCGTCAAGGAGGCCATCCAGTTCTGCCGCCTGACGGAAAAATATGATGTGAACCTGGAATACCTCGAACAGCCGGTGGATGCCCCCGATCTCCTGGGAATGGCCGAGGTGAGGAGGAACGTCAATTGCCTGATCGTGGCCGACGAGAGCTCTTTCACCATCCAGGACGCCATGAACGTCATCCGCCTGGGCGCCGCCGACCGGCTTAACATCAAGATCGAAAAGGCCGGCGGGCTCTACAACGCCAAGAAGATCGCCGCCATTGCCGAAGCCGCCGGCCTGGATTGCGTCATCGGGACCGCGTTCGGGCTGGGCCTGACCATGGCCGCCAAGCTGCATCTGGCGGCCTCGACGACGATCGTCCATGGCGCCGTGGAATTCACGGAGATCCGCCTGCACGACAGCCTCCTGACCGGCCCCTACGACAAGCTCCTGGCCTTGCCGCTCGAGGACGGCTGTTTTCCCGTCCCGCAGGGACCCGGACTCGGTGTGACCTTCGACGAGGTTCGCGCCAAGCCCTATCTTTCCAAGATCGTTTAGAAGGAGCCCATCCTACCGGAGCGGGTTCGCCTTTTTAATCTTTGAAGCGAGGTGGATCATGAAAATTGCGAAATTGAGCCGGCGCGCGTTTCTGGGCGGCAGTGCTGTCCTTGGCAGCCGCTTGGCTTGCGGCATGCCGGCGGTTGCCTTGCCGGCGCGTATTTTGGATCAAGCGAATGACTTGACGATGAAGATCACCGAGATCGAGACCATTCCGCTGAGCCTGCCTATGAAGCCGTTCGCGGACGGCATGGATAAAACCGGCTCTTATGTCGCGCCGGCCAAATACTCCCAAACCCCTCCGGCCAAGCTGGGCCGGAGGCGAAACGAAAACGGCGAGGCCTTGATGAATTATGTGCTGGTCAAGATCCATACCAG
>CAZSMW010000255.1:0-4237 GCA_964607985.1 uncultured Eubacteriales bacterium | reverse complement strand
CCGCGTGAGAAGAAATTCTTGGCTCGGGACGCGCCCTCCGTCGGCCATGATAGGAGGGCATCTCCTGTTGCTCTGCCCACGTCTTTGAATTGCCGCAGCCCGCTCAAGGCGCAAGAGAACCGGGAGATAAAGGAATGGGCCAGGCCTGTCCAGTTGACGAAACTGAAAAGCTCGGCATTACATAGATATTCCAGAGGATACGGCCGTTTTTGGCCGTAATCGATTTGAACGCGATTTTATATAATCGGTGCTCTTCTGACCCGAAATATCGAGGAGCGACCGATGAATACCCAGCCCACAGTCTTCGCCCAGATCATGTCCTTCCTGCCGCTGGACGAGTTCCGGAAGTGCGTCCGGCGTTACCAAGGGGACTACAGGGTCCGAAGGTTTTCGTGCCTCGACCAGTTCTTCTGTCTGGCCTTCGCCCAATTGACCTACCGGGAAAGCCTCCGGGATATCGTCTCCTGCTTGCAAACCATGAGAAGCCGGCTCTATCACATGGGCATCCGCGGTCGCATCTCCCGCAACAACTTGGCCAACGCCAACGAAGCACGCGACTGGAGGATCTACGCCGACTTTGCCCAAGTTCTCATCGCCGAAGCCCGGCGTCTGTACCGCGACGAGGACATCGGCCTGGAACTCCAGAACACGGTTTACGCCTTCGATTCCACCACAATCAATGTGTGCCTATCCCTTTTCCCCTGGGCCCGGTTCCAAAAGCGCCAGGGCGCCATCAAACTCCATACGCTTCTCGACCTGCGGGGGTCGATTCCCTCCTTTATCCGGATGACGGATGGACTAACCCACGATGTCCGGATCCTCGACGACCTCCCGGTCGAGCCGGCCTCCTTCTACATCTTGGACCGCGGGTATCTCGACTTCTCCCGGCTCTACTCCCTTCACGAGAACCGAGCGTTCTTCGTTATCCGGTCTAAGTCGAATATCCGGTCGCGCCGCCTCTACTCGCGGCCCGTCGACAAAACCACGGACCTCATATCGGACCAGACGATCGCCCTGACCGGACTCAAATCTCAAGTCGATTACCCCGAACATCTCCGGCAGGTCCGGTTTTACGACCGGGAGAACAAACACCGCTTGACCTTCTTGACGAACAATTTTCTACAGCCCGCGCTGACGATCGCCCAGCTCTACAAGCTTCGCTGGCAGGTCGAGTTGTTCTTCCGCTGGATCAAGCAGAACCTGCGCATCAAGTCGTTCTATGGGACCTCCGAGAACGCGGTGCGGACTCAGATCTGGGCGGCCATGACAGTTTACGCCCTCGTCGCCATCATCAAGAAAAGGCTGCAGCTGGAGCTTCCCCTCTACAATTTTTTACAGATTTTGAGCGTAACGGCTTTCGAGAAAGTTCCATTGAATCAATTACTTACAAATCTTGATGATCAAGAACCGACAAACCATGACCCTAACCAGTTAGTTTTGTTCAACTTATAACTGGACAGGCCTGGTTTGACCCCTACTTGCAAACACGCATCAGCTGCGATATCATCGCCGCGGAACACTGCCGAGAAACGAAGAAGGCCGGATGAGAAGCGTAATCCTGCTCGCAATGCATGGCGCCCTTCCTTTGGATTACCCGAAACAGGAACTGGCGGAATTCCTGGGCCTTCATGCGCGCGTCACCCACGCCGGGGGAGCGGAGCCGGCCGCCCTCTTTCATCGCTACCGGGAGCTCGAGGAGAGGATCCGTCGCTGGCCCCGCTCGGCCGACAACGACCCGTTTTTCGCCGGCTCCCAAGAGCTGGCTGTCCAGCTGCGACGGGCGAGCGGCCGGAAGGTCATTCTTGGATTTAATGAGTTTTGTGCTCCAAGCGTGGACGAAGCCCTGGACCAGGCGGCTGGGCAGGGAGCAGAGAAGATCATCGTGGTCACTCCCATGATGACCCGCGGAGGAGAGCATGCCGAGCAAGACATTCCTGCGGCTTTGGAAAGGGCTAGGAATCGGCATCCCAAGGAAAAATTCGTCTATATCTGGCCTTTTTCCGCTCAAAACATCGCCGAATTCCTGAATTCCCAGATTTTAAAGCATAGTTAGGAGCTGTTGGGAACTTAATCCATTACTTTTCATCAAAAAAAGGCTGAAATACGGCATGTTTTCGGTCTATTTCGCGTCATTTCCCGGATAATGGGCTTGATGCCTATCATCCGTACAGACGGGTCGCATTCCGGGCCCGAACCTTCCTTCTTTTTTAGGCCTTTGGAACACCGGAATTCGAGTTTTCTGATGATATGATCTGATGATATGAATTGAGGGAAATCCGAAAAAAGTGGTAAGATTGATGACAAAGGTTTTCATGAAAAAGCGCGCGATCCGGATGCTGCTCCTGGCCACGATCTTGGGCGGAATTTCCTGTCGGATCTTCAAGCCAGGGATCGCGGCTTATCCCACAGGGTTGAGCTTCCCCGTCGTGGAGGACGCATCCATGTCTTTCAAGGGAAAGATCATCAGCCCGGTCCGGGAGAGGGGGGGGGCCTATTTCTATTCCACCGAGAACGGTTTCGTCAGGTGCGTTAACGGCCTAGAGAAGCAAGTGATCTGGACGTTCGAAGCGAACAGCGGCCTAAGGACCGCTCCCTTCCTCGGAAGGGAGAAGATCTATGTCTACGATAAGGCCGACGTTCTTTATTGTCTGGATCCCCAGGGAAAGCTCTCTTGGAAGAAGGCCGTGGGGGAGAAGATCCTGACCCCGATCGTCGAAGACTCCGGCCGGATATATTTCGGCACCGGCCAGGGAATTCTCTGGTCCCTGGACTTCAGTGGGGAGAGCCCGCGCTGGTTCAAAGCGGGGGCGGCCATCCACGGCGGGCCTATGGTCCTGGACTCCGGTATCATTTTCGGGTCGGATGACGGGAAGCTCTTTATGATCGATCCTCAGGGCCAAGCATTGGGCAGCTTCCAGGCGCCGGGAAGGATCATCGGCCCTCTCGCGAGCGATGGAAAGATCGTTTTCTTCAGCGCCGAAACCCGGGACTTCTTCGGGCTTTCCCTGAAACGTCTGAAACCAAAATGGAAGGTCCGACTCGGCGGATGCGTCCAGATCGATCCTGTCCTGAAGGGTGAACGTTTGTTCCTTCTGAGCACGAACAGTGTCGTCTATTGCCTCAAGAAGACTTCCGGCGACGTCCTCTGGTGGCAGAACATCCCTTCCCGGACGGCCTACGAGCTCGCGGTCATCGAAGACAAGGTAGTGGTTTCGACACTGTCCTCCAACCTTCTGGCGTTCGACGTCGTGACGGGCCAGAAGATCGGCGAATACAAAACGGCGCAGGACCTCAAAGCCAACGCTTTCTGGATCGACCCTTTTCTCATCCTCGCCCACCATAATTTCAAGACCGATGACGGCCGTTTCGTTTACCTCAGGAAGGACGTCCAGGCCGTGTTATCCGCCCAGAAGGCATCACCTCAGTTGGTCGGCGACGAAATCCCGTTCATCGCTTCCGCTATCGGCTTCTTCAAACCGAATTACGAATTCTATCTCAAAACCGGGGAGAAGCGGGAAATCATCCAGAAGATGTCCGAAAAAGACACTTGGACATGGTATGCAGACGCGGAAGGCAGCTACTCTGTGGGCGTCAATGTGACCGACGAGAAACAGTCGCGGGAGATCGAGGTCCCCTTCGTCATAGATAAGCGCCCTGATATTATTGTCGTATCACCCTTAATGAAAGGGCAGGACACGCGGACGTGGTTCGCGGAAGCAAAAGGCAGCTATTACGAGGACGTCACTGTGACCGACGAGAAACAATCGCAGGAGATCGAGATTCCCTTTCGTCAAAGATAAGCGCCCGGAAAAAATAACCGAATCACCCTTAATGAAAGGAAACATAACCATGACTCGCGAAGAAACTATGGAACTAGTCAGAAAGCATCTCAAGAACAGGAACCTGATCAAGCACTGCCTGGCCGTCGAGACCTGCATGAAGGCCGTCGCGTCGCGGCTCGGCCAGGACCCGGAGCCGTGGGGTATGGCCGGGCTCGTTCACGACCTGGATTACGAGGTCACGGAAAAGAGCCCCGAGCTCCATACCACTGAGACGGTGAAGATCCTTGACAAACTGGGCATGGATCCTTTGATCGTTCATGCCGTCCAGGCCCATGCGGGAAAGGTCCCCTGCGGGAACGCCATGGATTGGGCTATTTTCTCCATCGATCCCTTGACCGGGCTGATCATCGCCGCGACCCTGATGCATCCGACGAAGAAGCTTAGGGCGATCGACC
>CAZSMW010000254.1:0-6231 GCA_964607985.1 uncultured Eubacteriales bacterium | reverse complement strand
TTCCGGGCGGTGGAGGACATTCGCGAGTCCCCGGAAACGCGCGTGTTCCTCCTTTCGCCCCAAGGAAGGAAGCTCGTCCCGCGACTTGCGGAGGAAATTTCGGATTTCTCCCATGTCGTCCTTATCTGCGGTCGGTACGAGGGCGTGGACGAGAGGGTTATCGAGTCCCTGGTCAACGAGGAGATCTCCATCGGAGATTATGTCATTACCGGCGGAGAACCGGCGGCCGTCGTCGTCGTGGATGCGGTCTCGAGGTTCATCCCCGGTGTCGTGGGCAAGGCCGAATCTGTGGCCCACGACTCGTTCGCGGCGGGCCGGCTGGATTTCCCGCACTACACGCGGCCGAGGGATTTCCGGGGGATGAAAGTCCCCCAGGTCCTCTTCTCCGGCGACCACGCGAAGATTGAGCGCTGGCGGAAGAGGACGGCCCTGGAAAAGACATTGGGCAAGAGACCCGATCTCTTGGATAGAGAACTCTCTCCAGAGGAAAGCGAGATCCTGGAGGAAATTCGGAAAGAAAGGAAAGAGCCATGAGCCTGGTCAATTTGGTCGAAGACAAGCAGTTGAAGAAGGACTTGGAGCCCTTCAACGTCGGCGATACGATCAAGGTCCACGTGATCATCAAGGAAGGGGACAAGGAGCGCATCCAGATCTTCCGCGGCGACGTCATCGGAAAGAAAGGCGAAGGGATCAGGGAAGCCTTCATCGTCCGCAAGGTCTCCTTCGGTATCGGCGTCGAGAGGTCCTTTCCCCGCCACTCCAGGATGATCAAGAAGATCGAGGTTGTCCGCAAGGGCAAGGTCAGGAGGGCCAAACTGTACTACCTCAGAGAGCTTAAGGGGAAGGCTGCCAGGCTTAAGGAAGAACAGCACTCCTGAACCATTCCCCAAGTGGCCGATTTCAGGATCGAGAGAAGGCTCCTGAAGATGGGCCACACGGCCGTCGCAGGGGTGGATGAGGTCGGCCGGGGAGCCCTTTTCGGTCCCGTCATGGCCGTCGCGCTGGTCTTTCCCGCCCGGTTTTACGGTCCCCTCAGGCCTGCCTGGACAAAAAAAATTAACGACTCCAAGCTTCTATCTCCGACTAAAAGAATGGGCTTGATGAAAAATATCCTGGCCGAAGCCTTGTCCGTCGGGGTCGGAGCGGCCTCGAACGCCGAAATTGATGCCGGGAACATTCGTTGGGCCTCGGAGCTGGCCATGAAAAGGGCGATCGCGAACCTGAAACGAAGTCCCGACATGGTGCTGGTTGACGGTTTCCCATTAAAAGGTGTAGATTATCCTCAGATGGGCATCCGCCAAGGCGACCGAAAGAGCGCCTCCATTGCGGCGGCGTCCATCGTGGCCAAAGTGTTGCGTGACGGGCTGATGGATATGTTTGACAAGGCCTGCCGCGGGTATGGCTTGGCGAGGCACAAGGGTTATGGGACGGTCGGGCATTATGCGGCCATCCGGAAAATGGGGCCCACCAGCCTGCATAGGAGGAGCTTCAACCTGAAGGCCCGGGGTCACTGAACGCATGAACAGAAAATTTGACAGGATCCGCATCATCGAGTCGGCGGAGAAGCACGTCAAGGCCGGCAAGCTCAAGGAAGCGGTCTTGGAATACCAGAAGCTCCTGGAAGACGACGCCCAGGATTTCGCGATCAGCAACATCATCGGCGACCTGTATGTCCGCCTCGGCCAGAATGAGAAGGCTGCCAAGTCCTTCCAGAACGTCGCCGACGAATATGAGCGGAGGGGGCTGTACTCCCAGGCCCTGGCCGTCTTCAAGAAGATCGCCAAGATCAAACCCGAGGACTCCGACCTATCCATCAAACTGGCCGACATCTACAGCCTCCAGGGATTCGCCGGGGAGGCCAAGAAGGAGTACCTCAAGACCGCCGCGCAATTCCTGAAGTCCAAAAGGTTTTCAGATGCTATCCGCGTCTACGAGAAGGTCGTCAAGCTGGAGAAGGACGACCTCGACGCCAAGACAACCTTGGCGGGGCTCTACAAAAGCGAGGGGTTCAAGGATGCTGCGGCCGAGCAGCTGGACGATATCGCCGAGATGAAACTCGGCCAAGACGACTTGGATGAAGCCGAAAAAAGATTCCTTGAGGCCAGGGACATCAGCCCGTCCCATCTCAGAACCCTCCTCGGTCTGGTCGAGGTCTTCAATCGGCGGGGTCAGAGGAAGAAGGCTAGCGACCTCATCGAAGGGGCCCTCAAGGAGGACGCTGATAACCCTACGCTCCTCAACATTTTCGGGAACTTCGCGTTCGAGGAAGGTGATTTTTCAAAGGCCGAAGAGACCTTTGCCTTGATCGTCAAAGCACATCCGATGAACGTCAACGCCAGGATCAAGTTGGGACGGATCTATATCCAGAAAGAGAGACTGGACGAGGCCTTCGATCTTTACGAGCCGCTCGTCAGCAACCTCATCAAGAAACAGAAAGAGGAAAAGGCCATTGGCCTCCTGGGGCTTATCCTGGCGGCCCGCAAGTCTCATCTGCCGTCCCTTGACAAGCTTTCGTCAATTTACAGGTCCGGAAAGGACTTTACTAAGCTGGCGGTCGTAGATAGGGTCCTCCTGGACGAAATGCGCCGGCAGGGTCTGAAGGACAAGGCTTTGACGACACTCGCAGAGCTTGTCAAGATCCACCCCGACGATCCGGAACTCCTCAAGGAGCATGCGGCCCTCCGAAAAGACCTCGGGCTCCCGGAGGAAGAGGCAAGGGCGGAGGGTTCTTGGGCCGTCTCGGGGAGGGACCGGGAGGCCATCCAGCAGACCTTGGAGCAGGCGGACCTCTATATCCAGCAGGGGCTCGTCCGTAACGCCCGCAGGATCCTCGAGAATCTGAGGATGAAATACTCAGATGATCCCCAGATCATGCAGAAGATCGCGGTGCTGGACGAGATTCGGGGCCAGATGAGCGAGGAGGAGATCCGGGTCCGCGTGGAGAAGGCCCAGGCCATGGAGTCCAAGGCCAGGGAAAAAGGACCCCGTGCCGTTCCCGAAACCGAGAGGGAAGCCTTGCCGAAAGGGAAACCGGCCCCCCCGTCGCATTTCCCAAAGAACGTCGTCGACGAGGAGAAGATCAGCACGGCCGACATCTTCGCAGAGACGGATATCATTCCCTTCATCCCCCCGGAGTCGGGAGAAAAGAAGTACTTCGACCTCAAGGACCGGATCGAAGAGGAGGTCCGGATGATCGAGGCGATCTACTTCCAGCAGGCCAAGGGGGCGACGACGCAGTTCGAGAAGGAGTTGTCGGTGATCGTCTCGGATTTCAAGAAGGGCCTCAAAAGCAAGATCCCGAACGAGGACTACGAGATCCACTTCCAGCTCGGGATCGCCTTTATGGAACAGGGCCTTTATACCGAGGCCATCGAGGAGCTCACCCTAGCATGTAGGGACAAGGCCCGGGCTTTGGAATGCTACAGCATCATCAGCCAGTGCTATAGGCAAAGAAAGGATTATCCGGAGGCCGAGCGCTGGCTGAACAAGGCCGTCCTGATGGCGAAAGAGGGAACGGAGGCCTACTTCGCCCTGATCTATGACAGGGCCATCCTTTCGGAGGATGCCCAGGAGACCGACAAGGCCCTTTCCCTCTTCAAAGAGATCCAGACCTGGAACCCCGCCTACAGGGGAATCTCTGACAAGGTTGCCAGCCTGGAAAAGACTTGCTCCTGAAGGACCCCGCAGCCCTCAAAAAGCTGTGATCAAACCCAACCCTATCCTGGCCTGCTTCCCCATGGGGCCGTCGAAAATATAAGTGAATTCGGCCGTGGCCCTCAAGTTCCGCTTTAAAAGGTAGCCGTAGTGAACCGTCGCCGAAGAGGACTTGAGATCCGTCTGCTCGGAATCCACCCAGTTCAGGAGGCCGAGCGCATACCAACGGCTGTCGTCACCCTTCGGCCAATAGACCAGCTCGGCAAAACCCCCGCGCGTCTTGATCTTCCGGGGACGGGCCACGGAAAAATACGGATTGTCATCGCGTCTCTCGACGTACTGAAGATTCAGCTGAAAAGGCTCGGCGTCTAATGAGGCGTCGGCCCCCGCCATCCAGAGGCCGTTTACCGCGGCTTCCTGTTTTTCCTTTCCCGAGTACCCGAATCCGCCGATCCGGAACCGGTCCCCGACGTCTTGAGAGAGACGGAAAAAGACATTTTTATATTTGTCCCCGTCGAAGTTGCCGAAGGGATCGGTCGGATCGAGCCCGCTGCCGTTGATGACCTCCAGACAAAGATCGGTGCCGCTCTTCAGACTGAGGGTCGTCATGATCCCACGGTCATAGGTGAGGTCCGCTCGGGACCCGCCGACTTTCGTGGCGTAGATTTGGTAATCCTCGAACGGCAGGCGGAGCTCCCGCTTGAACAGGGGATCCGAGACCTGGAACTGCCCGATGTAGAAATCGAGGTCCGGTCCGAGGACGTTGTTGAACATGAGAAAAGCATCTTCCAGGCCGGCCACCTCGCCGCGCTCTCCGAAAAAAAAGTAGAAGTAATAGGAAATGTGCTTGGCGATCTCGCCGCCTGACAGGAATTTCACCAGGTAGGGTGCGGAAAAGTCGATCCTTCTGGAGCCGGAATTGTTGTAGGACAGGTAACTTTCCAGCCTCATGGCGATGGGGAGGTCCCTGAGGAGTGAAAGCCAGTTGTCGCCCGTGTCAATGGTATACCGCGGCGTTTCTTTGTCCTTGATGACGAAACCGTTCGCGGCGAAAGTTTCCCCGTATGGTTTGAGTTTGGGGAAGGGCGTGTGGCAAGTCTTGCAGGTCATGCTGTACTTCCGGGCAAAGGCCGGCATGGAAAAGGCTGAACCGGCCAGGACGGAAAAGACAATGACGAACCCGATACCGATCCTAAGAATCCGCTGCATGGAACACCTCCTCTATTGAAGGATCGTGAGGGTCGTCGAATGCCTGTTGACCTCCACGATCTCGGCCTCGTCGGGCGGTACGCCCAGAAAATCCGCCACCGGTTTCACCAGCTTCTGATAGTTCAGGACCGCCGTGACCGTCAGCGGGCCGGGAGCGATGTCCTGCGGCAGAGTGAACGTGCACGTCTCGAGCTTGGTCTCGCGCGGGCCGATCCTGTAATCCACGCCTTGGGACTTGGTGTTCCACTGTTGGATGGTCATCCGGCCCTGCGGGTCGAAGTAGGGCATGCGAAAGATCCGGTCACCGATCGGGATCCCGTCCCTCTGGACGCCCTTGAAGTTAGGGTCGTTGAGGGCGATGCCCATGTCCTGGTAGGCCAGGACGTCCGCGCCGATAGTGTATTCTTCGCCGGCAAAACCCTTCTTGTCCACCGGGATGTGATAGGTCTTGCCTTTGGCGTCAACGGCTTCAACGTGCATCCAGACGATCCGATCCTCGACGGACCCGGTCGGAAACTTATGGCCCGTCTTCTGGTTGAATAGGGCCACCGTGAATATGACCGGATCGCCGGGTTGGGCCTCCCGGATGTCGGGGTGGATGCGGAGCTCGATCGTCCCCCGGACCTTCCCCGGGTCGTGGGCGCCGTGAAAGAGATGCTGCCGAGCGTCCGGGTAAGCGTTGCCCATGGCGGCGGTCTTTCCCTGGGCGTAGGTCATGTGGCAGTCGTGGCACTTGACGCCCTGCTTAGCGTAGGGACCGTCCTTCCATTCCAGGTGGGTCGATTTGACCCAGATCCCGTAGGGGTCCTTCTCGTTGTGGCAGGTCCCGCAGAAGTCCGCCGAGGCCAGGAAGTCGGACTTCATCAGGTTGTGCTCGGGTGAATTCTTCCCTTCGCGAGGGCCGTACTTGGTCTTGCCGGGCTCGGAGATCCAGTTGAAATTATAAGGGGTATCCCCGGCGAAGCCTGTGACGGTGTGGCAGAGGTCGCAGGCGACGGATTCGTTGGCCCGGCTGTTCTTGGATGGAAGAGGCGGTGGGACGTCGCCGGCGAGAAAAGCGATCGGCGCGTGACAGCCGTTGCAACCGGCTTTGACGTCCGCAACGATGCTGTCCTTCCCGGCGTGGGGCACGGCCAGCTTGAAATATTCGATCTCGTCCCAGTGATGGGTATAGGCCAGGGACATCATGGCCTGTGTCCACTGTTGATAGATGTCTGTATGGCATGAGGTCCCGCAGAATTTCGGCGTTTGGAAGTCTTCATACTTGCGCGTCCCCAGGGCTTGATCGCCCGCCTTTTGGGCCTGTGAGATCGTCAGGCCCAGGAGGAAAACGGCCAGAAAGATGATGGCAAAGGCAAACGGCGGCTT
>CAZSMW010000253.1:0-1913 GCA_964607985.1 uncultured Eubacteriales bacterium | reverse complement strand
CCCCCCCACGGACGGAGCAGGTTGTTGAAGAGGTTGACGAAGTAAGCCGACCAGCCGATCGAGACGAGGCAGGCCGCGACCATGTACTCGAGGAGGAGGTCCCAGCCTATGATCCAGGCCGGGAGCTCGCCCATCGTGGCGTAGCCGTATGTGTATGCCGACCCGGCGACGGGGATCATGGAGGCCAGTTCTGCGTAGCAGAAAGCCGAGCAGGCGGAGGCGATGCCGGCGATCGCAAAGGAGAGGATGATTCCCGGTCCAGCATGCCTGGCGGCCTCGACGCCCGGCAGGACGAAGATGCCCACGCCGATGATGCAGCCGATCCCCAGGGCGATCAGGTCCCAGACCTTCAGGGTCTTCTTCAGGGAGTGGCCTTCCTCGGTCGTTTTGGCCAGGATCTCGTTGAGCGGTTTTGTCCTGAACAGCTTTTGACTCATCCCGTTTCCTCCAGATGATCTGCCGGCCCGCTGGAAATCCTTCTTATATCACAAGTCAGATCCTGCCGTCCACACATCCGGCGGGCCCTGTGCTATAATCCTCCCGGCTATTCTTAGGGAGGCGTTCGTGCTCAAGCTCAACCTGGTCCACACGGTCGCTTTTTCGGGCGTCGTCTTGTTCGCCGGCTACGGACTGCGCAAGTTCATCAAACCTTTAGCGAGGTACAACATCCCCGCTCCGGTCGTGGGCGGCCTTCTCGTCGCCCTCCTGACGCTTGCCGCCCGCCGATCCGGGGCGACCCTCTTCGAGTTCGACACGACGCTCCGCGATCCTTTGATGATCGCGTTCTTCACGACCATCGGGTTCGGGGCCAGCGTCAGCCTGCTCAAGGTCGGAGGGCCCCAGGTCGCCAGGTTCTTCCTCGCTGCGACGGTCTTTGCCGTGCTCCAGAACGTTCTCGGCATCCTGATCGCCCTGCCCTTCGGGCTCCATCCTCTGTTCGGCGTCCTGAGCGGCTCGGTGACCCTGACCGGCGGTCCGGCCACGGGCCTGGCCTTTGCCCCGCTCTTCGAGAAGGCCGGGGTCTCGGGAGCGGCGACCATCGCGGTGGCCGCGGCAATGTTTGGGATAACGACCAGCGGCCTGATCGGCGGTCCCGTGAGCACCATGATCATCGAAAGGTACAAGCTGAAACGAGGCCGGACCCGGGGGGCGAAAACCGAGACGGAGACCGCCGCGGAGATCATCGAGGAGAAGATGCCCGAAGCCCCAGCCTCGGCCCCCGAGGATGAAGATAAAGGCGCCTATCTCCTGCTCAAGACCTCGGTCATCATCCTGGCCGCCATGTGGGCGGGCTCGTGGCTGAGCCACCTCTTCACGCTGCTCCACTTCACGCTGCCGGCCTATATCGGGGCGATGTTCGCGGCGGCCCTGCTCAGGAACTTCGACGACCTGACCGGATGGATCGGGATCTCCCAGAGGACCATCGACGATATCGGTCACGTGGCCCTCTCCCTGTTCCTCGTGATCGCCCTGATGACCTTGAAACTCTGGGAACTTGGGGGGCTGTTCCTGCCCCTCATCGTTATCCTCATCGGCCAGCTCGTCCTGGTCACGGCGGCCTGTTTCTGGCCACTCTACCAACTCATGGGCCGCGATTACGATTCCGCCGTCATGGGCGGAGGGTTCATCGGTTTCATGATGGGGACGACGGCCAACGCCATGGCCGTCATGAAGTCCCTCGTCGAACGCTATGGGCGGGCGCCGCGCGCCTTCCTCGTCGTCCCCATGGTCGGCGCGTTCTTCATCGACTTCACCAACGCCCTGATCATCACCGTATTCCTGAACATCTTTAAATGAGGAGGAGCATTGAAACCGAAGATCTCCCAAGAGGCGAAGGCCATGGCCGCCCAATGCCGCCATTACGCGATGTGCAAGATCGATTACCTGGGGACGGGGCTCTGTCCCGCGGGTGT
>CAZSMW010000252.1:0-4347 GCA_964607985.1 uncultured Eubacteriales bacterium | reverse complement strand
GGCCCAAGACTCCAGGCTAATCTAATGAGCTGAAGGAAACCCATCCTCGGAGCCTTGGACCATCGGAGGCCTGCGGCTACCTTCGGCGGACGCTTCGTCTCAGGCTGATCTCCGCATGGTCGCTGCAGCCCTTCCCCATGCCCTCCCAGGACGGCCATTTAAGGACGGTCCATCCCGTCCAAGCCCCCAGCCTATAGAAAGACACCTGTCCTCACGAAGTGACAGGCGCACGGCCTTTGTTGATGCGTTTCCTCAGACGGGGCTTGGCACGAAATATGCTACAATTAAGTTGGCATGAACCCTTCAGGGAAGGAGAACCGGTCATGAAACTCAAGAGTCTTGGGATATTGTTCCTGTTGGGGATCTTTGTTGTCGCCATGTCTTTGTCGGCCTCTGACAAATACAAAATCGTTGACGGGCCCAAGGACTTCTACTATGGGCACATCAGCTTCACCGAAACCGGGCCGGAGGGCGACGGGCCGGTGATCCTGCGGGAAGGGAGGACGGCGCCGGAGCCGGCCGTCCTGAACGCGCCCCTGGGGCCCGGCGATATCATCCGGACGACGGACATCAGAAGGTGCGAGGTTCAGTTCGACACCGGGACGATCGTCCGGCTCGATATCTCGACCGAACTCAAGATCGAGACCATCTTCGCCCGGAGCCTTAGCCGGATGAACGGCATCTCAAACCTGTCCCTGACCAGAGGCCGGGTCTATATCATGTACAAGGAATATGACTCCCGGGAGCTGTTCCAGGTCTTGACCGCGAACGTCGCGGTCAAGATGAAACACGACACCGTGGCCATGATCAAGGCCCTGGAGGACGGGTCGACCGATATCCAGGTGCGGTACGGAAAGGCCTCGGCCATGTTCGGGCCGGACGCCAGGACCGCCCGGGAAAAGGACATCAAGAAGCTTCAGCGGCTGGTCGTCCTCAAGGACCATCAGTTCGAAACGGCCGATTACGTCGAGGGCACGGAATTCGAGAAGTGGAACGACGAGATCAACGCGAGTTTCGCGGGCCTCCATGAAGGAAAGAACGCTCTTCCCAAACCTATCCAAAACCTGCCCAGGGCCGTCTTCTATTTCGCCCAGAACTACGGCAACATGTACGGCGAATGGCTTTGGGATGGTTTGTACGGCTATGTTTGGCGCCCTTTCTATAACGACAGATATCCCTGGGGGAACTGGCAGCCATACTTCTACGGTCATTGGGCCTCCTACCAGAACCAGATGTTCTGGGTGCCCGATGAACCTTGGGGCTGGGTGCCTTACCATTTGGGGATCTGGCAGTGGGACAAGAAGTTGGGCTGGGTCTGGCTTCCCGGATCATTCTTCGCTCCGGCCTGGGCCGATTGGGATTTTTTCAATGGTTGCTACGCCTGGCGGCCTTGGAGCCTTTGGGATTGGTATTATATGAATTCGTTCTCCGGCCCTTGGGGCGCGCATGGTTTTTATGCCCAGGGAGACTATTGGACCTACAACTGGCCTCCGTGGCCTTCCCGGCCGTCCGAGCCGGTCCTGACCAAGATCCGCAAGGACCAATTGAAAAAGGGCGAGTCAAATTCCCTGCCCATGTCCAAGGAGATCATGGCGACCTATAAGAACGTGATCGCCGGGCTGGAACGAAAGGACCCGCGGGTCCTCGAATCCCTGCACCGTGTTCCCGCCCACCTCGTCTTTGTCGATAGGGCAGGTCTGAACGCGCGGCGCATCCAGGACAAGGCTTTGACGTGGGACAAGGTCATGAAACCGGCGGCCTCGACACCCGACTCCCGCGTGGCCGCGGAGCGGGTCATGATGAAGGAGCCTTCCCGCGAGGCCATGAGGGTCTTCAAATCCAATGAGCTTTCGGGACTCGAGCTCAGGAGACCGGAAGCCGGCTCCGCTCGAGCTCCGGATCCCATGCTGAGGAGGATGGACGGACGCTCCTTTGACCGTTCGCTGGACGCCCTGAGATCGCTAAGCTTCGGACCGGCCGAACGGTTCCGGGACTGGAATCCTGACGTCCGGATCGCCAGGTCCCTCGGCGTCCGAATCGATTACTCGAGCGCGACCAACGAAGTCCGCTGTCCGCAGCTCAAAATCTCGTCCCGGGACACCGAGCGTTTCGGCGTCAGGCTGAGCTCCCAAGGGATCTCCTCTTCCCACCCCGGGAGTTTCTCAGGAGGGTCGGGGGTCCCGAGCGGATCCTACTATTCATCCGGAGTCTCCCGCGGCGAGCATTCCGGCCCCGCCTCATCTTCGGGCGGCAAGAGCGGCGGAGTGACTAAAAAAGATTGATCGCGAGGCAGGCCCCAAGGCAGTGCTTCGGGGCGTCCAGCGCGAACTTCAATTTTTCAATCTCCGCCTTAAAGGCCTCCAGGAATTCCTTCCTGAGCGGTTCGGCCGGCTGGAACTTCCAGCCCATGGGGTTGACATACTTCCCGTGGTAGGTGATCCGGTAATCCAGGTGGGGCCCCGTGGATTCTCCCGACGAGCCCACGTATCCGATGATCTGCTTGGCGTCCACCTTTGCGCCCACTCTGATTCCGGCCGCGAACCCGCTGAGGTGAAGGTACATGGTCTCGTAGGCGTTCTTGTGACGGATCTTGATCATCCGGCCTGCCCCGCCGTTCCATCCGGCCTGGGTCACGGTGCCGTCGCCCGTGGCTTGGACCTGAGACCCGAGCGGCGCCGCGTAGTCCACGCCGTTGTGGGCCCTGTAAATCTTCCGGATGGGGTGGAAGCGGCTGGGGCTGAAACGTGACGAGATCCTGGCGAACTTCATGGGTGACTTGAGGAACTCCTTGCGCAGGGAGTTGCCGTCGGGATCGAAGAAATCGGACTTCCGGGTGTCCGGGTAGGTAAAGCGGAAAGCCAGGTAGGGCTTCCCCTGGTTCGTGAATTCGGCTGCAAGAATATTCCCATAGCTTGAGAAACGGCCGTTCAGGAATTTCTTCTCGTAAACGAGCCTGAACGCGTCGCCCTCCCGGAGGTCGGTGTAAAAATCGATATCGGAGCTGAAGATGTCGGAAAGCTCGAGGGCCAGGAAGTCCTCCTCGCCGGCCTTGTTGACGGCCGCGATGGGGCTGTCCTCGATCGGGGCCCAAAGGAAGGCCGTCCGGACCTCGAAGGGAACCTCTTTGATCTCCGCCCGGAACCGGCCGGATTCGTTCCGGACGACAAGGACCCTGTTCTCGTCGATGTCGTACTCGAGCGATGTCCATCCGCCTCCGGGTGTCGTCAGAAGGCGGATCTCGCGGCCGGCCCGGATCCTCCCCAGGTCATAAACGGGCTTGACCTGTTCCTTCAGCTCATGGACTTCCTTGGGCAGAAAACCGTACTTGGGCAGGATCTCCGCCAGCGTGCTCCCGCTGGAGATCGTCTCTTTGTGCTCCCGGGAAGCCGGGACCGCGCTGATGACGGCGGGCGCGGGGGGGATCGGGGTCTGCCGGACCTCAGGCCCTGCACCCGGCCGCGGGATGATAAGGATAACCAGAGCGGCGATCACGGCGATAAAGGGGACGACGATAAGGAGGACCCGTTTTCTCCGGCGAGGAATTCTGCCGGTCGGGGACCGGTGGTCCCGCCTGCCGTTATGACGGTGGTCCATTCTCTCCATGAAGACAAGGCCCTTCCCAAGGGAATATGAACGGCCGGTCCACGAAAAAGGTTGCGGCGGCTGTTCCGGTCAGGACGGGATCTCCTTCGGCCGGGGTTTTCTGCGGGCGCTCTTTTTGAGGGCGCGCGCGGCGGCGACCGCGGGCCCGGAGAGGACGTTAGCGGACAGGAAGGTCACCAGGAATATCTTCGTATAGAAGATGAGCCCGCAGACGACGATGGCCAGGAACAGAGCCGTCCGGATGTCGATTCTCCGGTTGAATAAGACGTTCGTGAAGTTCCGGTAGGGGAGCGTGCTGATCATGCAGAACGAAACGAAGAGCGCGAGAAGGGCGAAAAGGAAGGACGATTCCTTTGACTGCACGGCGGCCGGGTGGAGGAAAGGCAAGGAGGACAAGAACATCGCCGCCGAAGGCACGGTCAGCCCCTGGTAGAAACTCCGGTCGGGCACGGCCTTGGTCCGGACGTTATAGCGGGCCAGGCGCAGGACTCCCGCTGAGAGGAAGACGAAGCTGAAAAAGAGCCCGGGCGCTCCCGTCCTTCCCAAGCCCCAGAGGTAGATCAGGAGCGATGCGGCCACTCCGAACGAGACGGCATCCGCCAGGGAGTCCAGCTCGATCCCAAAGTCCGATTGGGTCTTCGTGGCGCGGGCGACGATGCCGTCGAAGCCGTCCATGAACGCCGCCACGATGATCCAGAAGGCGGCCCAGCGAAAACGCCCGTGGAAGCTCATATGGATGCTCAG
>CAZSMW010000251.1:0-7054 GCA_964607985.1 uncultured Eubacteriales bacterium | reverse complement strand
CTCACATACGAACGAGAAGAGGGGGCGCTCTCGCGGCGGCTCACTGAACTCGAATAGGAGCTCGGATAAGAGGAAACGCGCCGGGAGACCTGGCCGAAGCTATAGGAAGGAGCTGAATAGGAGTGGGAAGAAGAATACTCCCTGACAGTGCTTTGCCGCGTTTCGTCCTTTCGGATCCGTGAAGGGTATCCTGCTCCAACGCCTGAAACTTCGCCGCTTCGAATCGACGTGCCGGTCCCGTAGATCGAGCGCGGAGTGGAGCTTGGCGTGCTGCGGATACGACCGTATGAGGAAGAGCTTGGATAGGTCCTCAGGGTCGAGTCGGACCGGAGGCTCCGGACGGGCCCCGTGGAGGCGCCTGAGGACAAGGAGCGGTTCCGGGAAGATATGCCGGGAGAACTTCCGGAGGATGGGCTCCGGAGGGACGAACTGGAGAGGGCTCCCCTATTGGCGAGCGAAGAATTGGTCCCGTAACTCCGGATGGCGCGGGACCCGGCGCCGTCCAGGACCCTCTCCGATCCGGGCGACCGGAGGGCGGACCCGGCGATGACGGGCTTAATGGCGGGCTGTTCGGCACGCAGATTGATCCTTCCGAGCGCGTTGAATTGGGAGGAGGCGAGGGCGTGCCGGGAGATTGCGGGCGACTGGAGCTGGTCCCTGTGAACCATGGTCAGGGCGCGGGAGTTGATCGGATAATAAGGGTCGCGGTAGCGGTCGTAGAAATGGTTACCGACGAGGACGCCGGGGCGGTCATAGTAGCTGAGGGGGCACCAGCCCACGTAATCACGGTCGTAATACCAGTGCACCCAGGCCGGACCCCAGTGGCTCCTCGGGATCCAATACCAGCCCATACTGTCCCCCCAGTGCCACCTGCCGTAATGGGAGGTGCACCAGCCCCAGGGTTCCGAGGAGATCCAGGTCCAGCCGATGACGGGATACCAGGACCAACGGCCGTAATAGTAGGGCCTCCAATCGACGCGATTGACATAGGGGACCCAGACATTCCCGTAGGGCTGTTCATAGACCCAGCGGCCATTATCGCCCAGTTCTTCCTCGTATTCGGAGATGTCGGAAGGCAGGTAAGCGGAGGTGTTCCTCCGGCCGAAGAGGTCGTCCCTGGATTCGTTCCATTGGGCGAAACTGTCGGACCGGGCGTAGAAGCTTTCCGGGTCGGAGAGGAGCTCTCCGCGGGCGGCGGCGAGCTTTTCCATGGCCTTGACCACGACGGAACCCCCTTCGCCGGCCGCTTCGGCGGACCCTTCGTGGACGAAGATCTCGGTCCCGTTGTCGGCTTCAACCTCGAAACGGTAAAGGCCTTCCTCGAGGATATAGAAAGAGGCGTCCGGAGAGTGGACCTCGACGCTCTTCTCTTCTCCAGGGGACCCGACGCGCAGATAGGCGCGGCCTTCCAGGAGATGGACTTTGATCCCGCTCTTGCCTTCACTTGGAAGGACGGCGAATTCCACCTGAGAGAAGGAGTCGACCCTGAGGTAATTCCGTCGGCCGAACTGGACCTCGGCCTGTCCGTCCTTGGTCAAGAGCTTGTCGCCCTCGACCAGAGGCAGGTTGACCTCGGCCGTTTCGGTTCCGAGGTCCGATGCCCGCTGGACGGACACCTCGCCCCTGACATAATTCAGGCGTGCGATGCTAAAGTCAGAATAGTCGTCCGTTTCTGCCGCAGCGAAAAGAGGCGCCAGAACGAGAAAAGCCCCGATAAGGACCCCGATCGAACGATTCTTTGACATCTTTTTTCTCCTCACGCCTCTAAAAAGAGCAAGAACCATGCCATTCCGCGCTCCCTGGATACCACACTCCCCGGGTGCCGCCCTGTCCTGATTTCCGGACAGATGTTTGAAGTAAGGGTCAAACCGGTTTAACCCTTACTTTCCACTTACTTCCCAGACACGGAGGCCGGCGGCGGAGAGCGAAGCAGGCAGGATCTTGATACCGCTGCCGAGGGAGTCGATCGCTTCGATCATCCGGCGCCTGAGGCCTTCGTCGTGTCCGGCCAGGATCGTGAGCGAGCCGCCATGACCCCCCGCACCGTTCACCTTCCAGCCGGACGCCCCGTATCGGCGCGCGGTCTCGATGACGAGGTCGGCCTCCGGCGAAATAAGCCCCCCGTAAAGCCCGCGCTGGCATTCGTTGTTCTCGGCCATGACCCGGCCGTAGGATTCGAGGTCACCTCGAAGCAGATGGTCACGAGCTTCTTCGGCCAGCCGGCACATCTCCTTCAGCCGGGCGAGCGGGGGACCGCCATTCTCCAGCTCGGCGATGACCCGTTCGTGGATGGCCGTGGAGTTGTGGGGCCTGCCCAAGTAGACAAGGCAGAGCCGCCTGTTGAGCTCCTCCCACAGCCGGGGTTCAAGGGAGAGGCTTTCAACCTCGGCCTCCGGGTATGCCGTCACCCGGATGAAGCTGATGCCGCCCCGGGAGGCGCAGATCTGGTCCTGGATGCCGCTCTGCCGGCCAAGTTTCTCCGTCTCGACCCGGTGGGCGAGCGCCGCGATCTCGTCGAGGGCGGCCCGCACGCCTGCAAGGAAATTCAAGGCCCCGAGCAGGGCCACGCAGACGGAGGCCGAGGTCCCCGTGGAGATGCCGGCCGGGACCGGCGAGAAGATATCGATCTCGAGCCTCCACTCCCGTGGGAAGGGAACCATCGCGATCGTGTGCTGGAGGAAGGCGTGGGGCCGGGAAGCCGGCCTTTCCGGGACGACGGCAAATGTTTCGCCATAGTTCTCGGCATGGACGAGGACCCTCTCTTCCGTCTTCTCCTCGTTCTCCCCGACCCGGATCTGGACTTCGACGGGAGGGTCCACGGCCAGATTGAGGACGTTCCCATGCTTCGCGAACCAGGTGTCGGTCCAGCCGCCGATATCGTTGATGCGCAGGGGCGCCCGGGCGTGGATGGTCCTGTTCATCAGGCCGCCCTGCGGTGCCGGACCTGGTCGAGGCTCACGGCCACGATGATGATGACGCCGATGATGATCTCCTGAATGTAGTTGGGCCAGCCCATCATCGTGCAGCCGTTCCGGAGGAAGGACATGATGAAGACGCCGATCATGGTCCCCAGGATGCTCCCCTCCCCTCCGCTCAGGCTCCCCCCGCCGATGACCACGGCGGCGATGATGTCGAGCTCGAGGCCGACGGCCACCGTGGGATCGCCGACGGTCAGACGCGAGAACTCCATGACCCCGCTCAAGCCGCAGAAGAGCCCGCAGATCGTGTAGAAGAGGACCTTGGTCCGAACGGTCCGGATGCCGCAGAGACGGGCGGCCGACTCGTTCGAGCCGATGGCAAAGATGTGCCGGCCGAAGACCGTGGACCGGAGGACCACGGCCATGATAATAGCGAAGGCGATCATGATCCAGATCCCGGGCGCCATGAGGAGCCAGGACGGACGGGGGCTCTTGGCCATGAGCTCGTTGACCCAGGTCAGCGGCGCGTCGATCTTCTGATTCCCGGCGATCCACTTGCCCGCGCCCCGGGCGATTCCCATCATGCCCATGGTGACGATGAAGGGGACGAGCTTCAAACGGGTGATGAGCGTCCCGTTCACGAGCCCGACCAGGCCGCCGGTCAGGACGCCGAGGACGAGTCCCAGGAGCGGCGGGGCGCCGGCGTTGATGGCATAGGCGGCGATGACGCTCGACAGGGCGATGTTCGAGGCGGCCGACAGATCGATGCCGCCGCCGATGATGACCAGGGTCATTCCGAGGGCGCCGAGGGCCACGATGACGGACTGAGTGGCGACGCTCTTCAAGTTCGCAACTCTTAGGAACCTGTCCTGGACCTCAGGAATGAGAGAGAAAAGGGCGATGACCAGGATGAGCCCGACGAAGGGGCCGAAGATGTTGAGCGCCGTCCGGAACTGCCGCTTACCTTTTCCGTTCATGTTCAAGCATCCTTCGATTCCGTTCTCCTCAGTTCTCCGGAAGGCCGGCGGACCGGCCCACCGTCGCGGCGGTCATCAGGCTTTGGGCGTCCCAGTCGACGGCTCCCCGGGCGTCGACCAGGTTCCCCCGGTGGAAGACGGCGATCCGGTCGCAGACGCCCAGGAGCTCTGGGAGGTAGGAGCTGACAAAAAGGACGGCCTTGCCGCGGGCGGCCAGCTCCCCGATCCATTCGTAGATCTGGGCCTTGCTGACGACGTCAACGCCGCGCGTAGGCTCGTCGAGAAGAAGGATATCGGCTCCCTGGTGCATGAGACGGGCCAGGGCCACTTTCTGCTGGTTCCCTCCCGAAAGATTGATGACCTTTTCGTTCGGGCCCCGGGCCTTGATCTTCATTTCCCCGATCCAGCCCCGAACGGCCTTTCTCTGGGCGTTGACGCTGAGGAGGCCGTGCCGGCGATACGGGCTAAAATCGCTGAGGGTCACGTTGTCCGCGATCGTCATGCTCAGGGCCAGCCCTTCTCCGCCCCTGTCCTCGCTGAGGAGCCCCATCCCCAAAGCGATCCTCGACCAGGGCGCGTGCCTGC
This sequence comes from uncultured Eubacteriales bacterium, assembly GCA_964607985.1. Classification (GTDB taxonomy): domain Bacteria; phylum Acidobacteriota; class Aminicenantia; order Aminicenantales; family Saccharicenantaceae; genus JALHVH01. The sequence continues at coordinate 2,574 of CAZSMW010000251.1, read as the reverse complement.
GGGGGGGAGCGCCGAAGACCTCGATCCGTCCGGATTCCAGGGGATCGAGGCCGAAAACGGTCCGGAGCATCTCCGTCCGACCCGACCCGACGAGCCCCGCGATCCCCAGGATCTCGCCCCTGTGAAGATCCAGACTGACCCCGGACGCCATGTTCCTGCCCTTGAAGTCCTTCACCGAAAGGATGACGTCTCCTTTCGAGTGAGCGATCCGCGGAAACATCTCGGTCAACTTCTGCCCCACCATGAGCTGGATGATCTCTTCAAGCGAGGCGCCCTCCATGGTCCCCGACCCCGCGTTTTTCCCGTCCCGCAGGACGGTGAACGTATCGGCTACTTTCTGCACTTCCTCCAAAAAGTGGCTGATGTAGATGACACTCACGCCTTGGGTCTTGAGCCTGCGGACGATATCGAAGAGCCTCAGGCTGTCTTCATGGGAGAGCGAACTCGTCGGCTCGTCCATGACCAGGATCTTCGCTTCATGCATCAGGGCGCGGGCGATCTCGACGACCTGCTTGGCTCCGACACTCAACTTCCGGACGGGGATATCCGGCGAGATCTCGGGATGGTGGACGAACTCAAGGGCCTCCCGGACCCGTTTTTTCATCTCACGCCGGTCCAGGAAGCCCGACGAGTGGACCTCCCGGCCGAGCATGATGTTCTCCTCCACGGTCAGGTGGGGGGCCAGGTTGAGCTCCTGGTAGATCATGGAGATGCCGCGCCTCCGGCCGTCGAGGGGACTGGACGGGGCATAAGCGACGTTCTCGATGAGCATCGTCCCTGAATCCGGCTTGACGGCCCCGCTCAGGACCTTGACCAGGGTGCTTTTGCCGGCCCCGTTCTCACCGAGGAGGGCGTGGACGTCCCCCGGCCGGAGCTCGAACGTGACGTCGTCCAGAGCGCAAGTCGCCCCGTAGGTCTTGCGGATGCCGGCCATCCGGAGGACGGGAGGGAGAAGGCAGGTGTCCCTCATCTCTCCAGGTATTGGGAGAAGTCAGGTTCAAGGAGGGAATGGATCTCCGGGTCCTCCATGTTCTCCGGTGTGGCCAGATAGACGCCGGTGTCCACCTTCTTCGGGATCGTCTCTCCCCTCAAATGGGCCACGATGAACTTGACGCCCAGGTAACCCATCTTCATCGGGTTCTGGAGGATGAGGCCCTGGATGTGCTTGTCCTTTAGGCCCTGAACGAGCTTGGGCGAACTGTCGAAGCCGACAAACCTGACCTTGCCGGCGAGTCCGGATTCCTGGATGGCGCGAAGGGTCCCGAAGGTGCTCGACTCGTTGGGGGCGAAGATGCCTTCGACGTCCGGGAAGCGGTTGAGCAGATTCTCGGCCAGCTGGTAGGCGGTCTCGGTCGTCGCCCCCGCGTACTGGTCCTCCACGAGAAGCGCCAGTCCCGGGAAATCCTTCGTGACCGTCTCATAAAACCCACGCTCACGCTCCATCGTGCTGGCCGATCCTTCCTGGTAGCGGATGAGGAAGATCTTGCCCTTCCCGCCGAGGAGCTACCCAACCTCTTTGCGGCCATGGTCCCGCCCTGGTAATTATCGGTGGCGACGAAGCTGATATAGTCCTCACCCTGAAGTCCCGAATCTATGATCACGACCGGGATCTTTTCTCTGGCCGCGTCCTGAACGGGGCGGCAGAGCGCCCTGTCGTCGAGGGGGGCAAGGACGATGCCGTCGACCCCGCGGCTGATGAAGTCCTCGACGACCGTGATCTGCTGGGCCCGGTCGTCCTCTTTCTGGGAGCCTTTCCAGAAGATCCCGACGTCCAGCTCCCGGGCCGCCTTCACCGCACCGGCATGGATGGCTTTCCAGAACTCGTGGGTCATCCCCTTGGGGATGACGGCGATCTGGAGTCTTTTGGCCCCGGAAGCAGTTTGAGCGCCGGGCTCTTTCCGGCTGCAGCCCTGGAAGAGGAAAAGGGATAATGAGAAAAATGCGATGGGAATACTGAGTCCTTTGAGCTTCATGCTCAAAGTATACTCAGAAGAAAAAGATCCGTCAAAACATTAGTTCTGGCGGAAAAAGGACAGGAAACAACCCTTGCGCGCTTTTCGCAAGAATGGTCCCCCCCAACGGGGATGAAATCCCCTTGGCTATTTCTTCTTCAGGATGGGCATCCCGGTCTTGGTGGTCTCGATGACCTTGTAAGCCGCCGGAACTTCGTTCAGAGCGCCGGGCCGGACGTCGCGGGCGAAGAAGAAGATCTTCTGCAGGCGGCCGCCCTTCAGGGTGACATCCTTGAAGTGAAGAAAATAGCTGACTCCCCTGGAATTCTTGAACTCATAAGCCATGTGTCATACCTCCGGTGAGATTTTTATTGTCTAAAACAGGTAGCTCAGGCTGACCCCGAACAGATGGCCCGTCGTCTTGTAGGTCCCCATACCCAGATTGACCTTGAGGACGGGATGGTAATAGATGTTGCGATTGGGGCCTTCCCGGTTGGAGAATTTTTCGTATTGGTAGCCCACGTCGATCAGGAGGTGGCCGATCTTGTAGCCGAGGCCGAGGGTCAGGGCGTAGCGATTGGCGTCGGGCAGGTTGGGATCGATGCTCTCGACGGGCTGGGGC
>CAZSMW010000250.1:0-16533 GCA_964607985.1 uncultured Eubacteriales bacterium | reverse complement strand
GATCTTGTTGATGCTGATCAGGGGATCCTGCCCCGGCACCGCGGACGCGAGCAGGAGAAGCAGGCACAGAGAGGTCAATAACGGCAGAAAAATTTTCCTTTTCATGTTAACGCTCCTCCGGGTTGATTTCTTTGATGATATCTTTGGGCCGCATCAACGGGATCCCGCGTTCGTTGGTCTTGCGGAACACGACTTGATAGTCGTTGATCGAAAGAACGTAGCCGTCGGCGAACTTGTCTCCGGCCTTGATGAAGTACGGGAATCCTTGCGGACCGCTCACGATCGCGGTGAGTTTCTGCTTGGTTTTGACGATGCCTACGAGGGTGGTGTCGTCGATGGACATCTTGGGAATCCCTCCGGCCACGGACTTCTCTTTGATGTCCTTTCCCCCTAGAAGGTTCTTGAAGGGATCCCTTCTCCCGGCCGGATCGTAAGTCCCCTTTTGCGGGGGCGGTTTCAGGACGTCCGTCTCGAATTGGGCCGTATTCTCCTGGGCGGAAAGAATCATGGAACCGAGGCTTATTAACCCTATGGTTCCTATGAAGATGATCGATTTTTTCATGGTCATTTCCTCGGCTTGACCTGGGCGCCCGGCGGGATGGCGCTTTCTTCCAGGAAGAAATAAGTCTTGGCGGTAAAGTTAGAAGTGATGGTCAGGGCGTCCGTTTGGGCCTGGACGCTCCGGATGGAGAAGTTTTCGATGTTGAAGATGCGGGAGAAAAGACTGAGCCTGTCGAAAAAGGAGGCGAGGTTATGATAGTTGCCCGTAATCTCTATGGGGATGGGCCACTCCGCGTAAAAGTCTTTCTTGATCTCGCCTTTTGGGGCGAACTTGATGATATCCAGTCGGGCGTCGAAAGCCAGCTGTTGGATCCTCCTTAATATCTCCGAGATCTCCTTCTTCTGGGGGATAATGACCTCGAGCTCCTTAAGGGTCGCTTTCATGCTGACGAGTTCGGCCTCGATCTTGTCCAATTCCAGCTTCTTGGCTTTGAGGGTCTGGACCTCCTGTTCCATTTTTTGCCGTTCCGCCCTCAGGCTGCTGAGCTCCTGGTTCTTGGGCTTGAAGTAGAAGAAGAAGACAAGCGTGAAGATCATGAGGGACAATATGAGGTAACCGTACCAGGGCCAGTTTTTCATGGGTTCCTCCTTGTCTTGGCCTCCTTGGCCGGAGGAGGCGGAGCGGTCGGGTGTTTCGGGTTGATGACGCTGGCTGTCAGAGAGAACTCCAGGTATTGGTCATTCTTGGATGTCTTCTGGGTTGATGCGATCAGATTGACACTCTCGAAATAGGCGTCGTTCTCGAGGTTGGCGATGAAGTCGGCGATGAGATTGTTGGAAAGGGCGTTGCCGCGGATCTGGACGTTCTTCGAGTCAAAGCTGACCTCGTTCAGCCATACCCACTCGGGGAGCGTTTTGCTCAACTCGTCCATGATCCTGACGGCTAGGTCCTGTTGGGATTTGAGCTCCTTGATCAGATTGATCTTCTGCAAGATGGAAGCTTTCTGTTTCTGTTGTTCGTCAAGCTTGGCGATGACGAACTGGAGCTTGCTCTTCTCCTCCTGCGCCAGGCTCAATAGCTGCCGCTCCCCGGCCATGGCCTTTTTTTGGTAGAAATAATAGCCGGCCAAGGCGATGATGAGCAGGAGGAGGATGAGGTTTCCGATGCCGGGTTTTTTCTTGGTCTTGAATTCGGGCATGCCCTCGGCCGGGGTCTCCCTGATCTCCTTCGTTTCCGGTTTTAAAAGGTTGATCCGAATCATTTTTCTGCCTTTCGGGTCGAAAGTCCGACGGCCACCCCGAAGGCCGGGGCCATCTCGTTGAAATAAATGGGATCGAATTTCTTTTCGTCGTAGGGGATGTTGCGGAAGGGGTTGAAAATCTCGGACTTGATGCGGAACTTTTGCTCGAAAGCGCCGGCCATGTTCGCGACGTTGGCCAGCCCGCCGCTGAGATATATCTGCTCGATCTTCCGCTCCCTCTTCTCCCCGGCCTCGTAGAACGAGAACGTCTTTTCCATCTCATCGAGGAGGTCGCGGATGTTCATGGCCAGGACGGTCTGGAACTGGTCGGCGGGGACGCTCTTGCCTGGGATGCCCTTGAGGAGCTTCTCGGCCTCTTCGAAGGGGATGTTCAACTCCTTGCGCATGTTCTCAGTGAAGAAGTAGCCCCCCAGAGAAAGGTCGCGGAACAGCTGCGGCGTTCCCTTCTCGATGATCACGACGTTGGTGATGTTGGCCCCCAGGTTGATGATGGCGACGGTCTTGTCGAAGAAGACCTCCGGGTAGTTCAGCTCGAGGGCGTTCTGGAGCGCGAACACATCAACCTCGATGGCCTGAAGGTTCTTCCGCGCCTGGTTGACCGCGTTGCTGTAATTGGCGATCTTGTCCTTCTTGGCGGCCACGAGGAGGATGTCCAGGTTCCTTTCTTCGGCGCCCCGCGGGGACTTGAGGACGGCGTAGTCGACGTTGGTCTCTTCGTAGGGGTAGGGGATGTTGTGCTTGGCTTCCCAGATGATGGATTCGGCCAGTTCCTGCCTCTCCATGGCCGGGAGCGAGATCTTCTTGATGATCACGGAGTTGCCGGAGATCGAGATGACGATGTCCTTGTTCGAGATCTTGCTCTCGTCGAAGATGAGCCGGATGGTCTCGACCACGGCGGCCGAATCGATGATAGTCCCCTCGACGATGGCATCATGAGGGAGTTGCTCGTAGCCCACCTTGGCGACTTCGTAGGTCTCGCGGTTCCCCTTTTTCCTGGCCTTGAGCTCCACCGCTTTGATCGAATAGGAACCGATGTCCAATCCCACCAAGCCTTTTTCTTTAGAGATACCCAGCATTTTTTCCTGCCTTTTTGTAGATTTGAACGCGCTTGTTCGTCCCGGATATTTCTCTGAGTTTCGTCTCGACGGGCCCGGGGACGAGGTCCCGGACGGACCCGCCCAGCATGAAGACCTCCTTGACCAGATTCGAGCTGAGGAAGGAGAACTCGAGGCTCGGCATCATGTACAGGGTCTCCATTTCCGGAGAGAGCTTCCGGTTCATGAGCGCCATCTGGAATTCGTACTCGAAGTCCGAGATGGCCCGCAGGCCGCGGATGACGGTGTTGGTCCGGTTTTCTTTGGCGAACTCGACGAGCAGGCCGCGGAAAGACTTGACCTCAACCTTCTCCTGGTCCTTGAAGATCTTCCGGATCATGGCCACTCTCTCTTTAGTCGTGAGCAGAGGGTCCTTTTTGGGATTTTCCAGGACGGCCACCAGGATCCGGTCGAAGATCTTGAGCCCCCGGCGGATGATGTCGGCATGGCCGTTCGTAATGGGGTCAAACGATCCCGGGTATATAGCTTTGCTCTCCATCAAAAGACCCTTTGACAGTTCCACATTCAGATGTGGCTCTTGAATAACAGAAATATTCTCCTTTGTCAATCAAAACTATTCACATTCTTGAGTTTAGGTCCTTCGGCGGGGGCCGGCAGGACTCGCGTGCCTATCATGAAAAATACCGGGTCCGCCCGTCAATCACCCCCCGAGGGGATATCCGGGGTGAATTAAGGGCAAAAAAATTGCATTTCCAGGATCCTTATGCTACTTTTTATAAAGAGAAACAATGATCAAGTTCGGGACATCCGGCTGGCGGGCCGTCATGGGGGATGAGTTCACGTTCCAGAACGTCCGCATCGTCGTCCAGGCGGCGGCCAACTACCTGAAAAGCCGGTTCCCGGACCAGCCTATCTCCATCGTTGTCAACTATGATACGCGCTTCCTTTCTGAGCGCTACGCCTTCGAGGCGGCCAAGCTCCTTTCTAAAAACCAGATCCGGGTCTTCCTGGCGGAAAGGGATGCCCCGACCCAGGCCCAGGCTTACCAGATCATCAAACGCCGGTGCCAAGGGGGGATCAATTTCACGGCGTCCTTCAATCCTCCCGAATACAACGGACTGAAATTCAACACCCACACGGGCGCTCCCGCTCTCCCCGAGGTGACGGACAGGATCGAGGAGGAGATCCAGAAGCTGGCCAGGGACTTCAGCCCCGATCCTTATTACGCCCGGACCGAGTTCATTACCAGGATCGACCTCCGGTCGGACTACCTCGAATTCCTCCAAAAGAAGATCGATTTCGACGTCATCCGCCGGTCTGGGATCAAGGTCGGCCTGGACCTCCTCTTCGGCACGAGCCGGGAATACCTGGACGAAATCCTGGAGGAGAACGAGGTCCCGATCGAGGAGATCCACGGTTATGTGGACCCCTATTTCGGGGGCGTCATCCCGTCCTGCACCGAGGAGAACCTCAAGGAACTCAAGCGGCTGGTCAGGGACAAAAAATGCAACCTGGGGCTGGCGACGGACGCCGACGGGGATCGGTTCGGGATCCTCGATCAGAATGGCAATTTCATCCACCAGAACCTCATCCTGGCCATGCTTTTAGATTATCTGGTCTCGGTGAAGGGGTGGCGGGGCGGCGTGGCCCGGTCGGTCACGACGACCCACCTCATCGACCGCATCGCCCGTAAGTACGACCTTCCGGTCTACAGGACGCCGGTGGGCTTCAAGTACATGGCCGAACTGTTCCTCCAAGGGAAGATCATTTTTGGCGGCGAGGAGAGCGCCTGTATCGCAGTCAAGGACCACCTTCCTGAGAAGGACGGGATTTTCGCCGGCCTGCTGGTCACCGAGATGGTCGCGGCCTTGGGAAAAGATCTTTCAGAGATCAAGCAAGGCTTGTTCAAAGACTTTGGCGAGATGGTCAGCGGCCAGAAGAACATTCCGCGGACTCCAGAGGCCGAAAAAAAGCTGAGGGAGATCATCTCCGATCCCCCTGCACGGCTCGGGAACCGGAAGGTCGAAGTTACGGAGGCGATCGACGGAATCAAACTGGGTTTTGCCAACGATACCTGGCTGCTTCTCCGGTTCTCGGGGACCGAGCCGCTTATCCGCTGTTACGCCGAAGCTGAGACCAAAAAGGAACTCGACCATCTGCTGAAGCTCGGCTTGGAGGCCTTTCCGTGAAGGATGAGGCCAGGAAGAACAACACATCGGTTCGGAGGAAGCTCTTTATCGCGGGCGTCGGGTTCTTCATCCTCGTGATGCTTGTCACATCCTTCTTCGGGAAGAAGGGATACATGGATATCTACCGGACGAGGAAGGCCTGCCTGGCCTTGGAAGCGGAGCTCCAAAGATTCGAGGAGCAGAAGAAGAAGCTCGAACTGGAGATCCGGGAGCTCGAGACGAATCCTAGGGCCGTAGAAAAAGAGGCCCGGGAAAAACTCTGGCTCATGAGACCGGACGAGAAGGTCATTGTCATAAAGGACCGATAGGAAGCCCCCGGACGGCTGCCTCACTATGCCCCAACGATCCCAGGACGACAGGTCGCAGGACCTCCTCAAGGACCTCAATCCCGACCAGCGTGAAGCGGTGACCCATGGGGAGGGCCCTCTCCTCATCATCGCCGGGGCGGGGACGGGAAAAACCAAGGTCATCACCAACCGCATCGCCCATCTCATCGCTTCCAAGATGGCCAGCCCGGAGGAGATCCTGGCTGTCACTTTTACCGAGAAGGCGGCCAACGAGATGGAAGCCCGGGTGGACCTCCTCGTCCCCTACACCTATTCTTTCGTCGAGATCAGCACCTTCAATTCCTTCGGGGAGAAGGTCCTGAGGGATTACGGGATCGAGCTCGGCTACCCTCCCGATTTCAGGCTCCTTAACGACGTGGAACAGGCCATCTTCTTCCGGGAGAACCTCTTCAAGTTCTCCCTTCGGTACTTCCGGCCCCTAAGCTTCCCGACCAAGCATATCCAGGAGCTCCTCGTTGCCATCAAGAAACTGAAGCAGGAGGACGTCCATCCCGGGGATTACCTGGCTTATGCCCAGGCGCTCCAGGGAAAGGCTTCGGACGACGTCGGAGTTGAGGAAGCCCTCAAACAAGAGGAAGTAGCCCGGATCTACGGAGAATACCAGAACCTTCTTAAAAAAGAAGGGAAGATCGACTTCGAGGACCAGGTGACGCTGGCCGCCGAGCTCTTCCGGACGCGGCCTTCCGTCCTGAAAGACTTCCAGTCGAAATACAAGTACATCCTGGTGGACGAGTTTCAGGACACCAATTTCGTCCAATTCGAGCTCCTCAAGCTCCTGGCCGCCCGGCACGGAAACCTGACCGTGGTCGGAGACGATGATCAGAGCATCTTCAGGTTCAGGGGAGCTTCCTTGAGCAACATCCTCAATTTCCAGGAGGTCTATCCCCGGGCCAAGAAGATCGTCCTGACCAGGAACTACCGATCCACCCAGGCCATCCTGGACGCCTCCTACCAGCTCATCCGTCACAACGATCCCAACAGGCTCGAGTTCAAGTACAGGATCGATAAACATCTCGTCTCCTCCCTGGATTTCAGGGAAAAGAGCATCCATATGCTTCAATTCGACTCCGTCTCCCACGAAGCCGACCGGGTGGCCGATCTCATCCTGGAAAAGAGAGGGGAGGGCGTCCCGTGGAGCGACATGGCCATCCTGGTCCGAAGGAATGCGGACGCCGATCCCTATCTCCGGGCCCTGAACATGAAGCAGGTCCCCTACCGTTTCTCCGGGAGCCGCGGGCTCTACCAGCAGGAGGAGATCAAGGTCCTGATCTCCTTCATCAGGGCCCTCACGGATTTCGAGGACAGCCGGAGTCTTTTCTATCTCGCTCTTTCCGGGATCTACGGGATGGACCCCTACGACCTGACCGTCGTTTCGAATTACGCTCAGAAAAGGAACCTTCCTCTCCACCAGGTCTTTCGGAAGGTCCATGAGGGGGCCCGGCCGGTCGAACTCCCTGCGGCGGCCGAGGCGGCGATCAAACGGATCTTCGAGGACCTTCTCGGCTACATCAGCCTGGCCGGGCAGAAGAACGCGGGCATGGTCCTCTATGCTTTCCTCGAGAAGAGCGGCACCCTAAAATCCCTGGCCTCGCGGATGGACCCTTCCTCGGAGATGAAGATCAAGAACATCCGGCTTTTCTTCGAAAAAGTGAAGGGGTTTTCCGACCTTGCCGACGACGATTCCATCCATTCATTCGCCCGGTATCTGGACCTCCTTCAGCAGGTGGGGGACAATCCCGCCACTTCCGAAGCGGAACTGGATGAGGACGCCGTCAATGTCCTGACCGTGCACAAGGCCAAAGGGCTGGAGTTCTCCGTGGTCTTCCTCGTGAGTCTCATTGAAGACCGCTACCCGGGCCGCGAAAGGCGGGAGAAGATCCCTGTGCCCGCCGGGGTCCTCAAAGAAGAGCTGCCGGGAAATGAGAATTTCGTTCAGGAGGAAAGGCGGCTCTTCTATGTCGGGATGACCCGGGCGAAAAGGCTCCTTTATCTGACCTGGGCAAGGGATTACGGGCTCAAGAGGCTGAAGAAGGTCAGCCCTTTCGTCCTTGAAGCCCTTGACATTCCCGGCATGCCCGAGGAGGTTCTCCGCAGTTCGGCGCTGGAAGAGATCCGGCGTTTCTCCCTCCGGGAGGAGGCCGGAGCCCTTTCGCTCCGCAAACCCCGGGGGACTCTGATCCTGAGCTTCCTCAGGTTGGAGGACTATCTCACCTGCCCGCTCAAATACCGGTTCCGCCATATCCTGCGGATCCCCGTCCTTTCCCATCATGCCCTCGTGTTCGGCAGGGTGCTTCACGCCTCGGTCCATCATTTTCTGAAGAACCGGATGAGGGGGGGGACACTTGGGGAGGAGGATATCATCCGTGAGTACGAAAGGCTCTGGGTGAACGAGGGTTTCCTCAGCCGGGAGCATGAGGAGCTCAGGAAGAGGTCCGGCGAGCAGGCCCTACGTCTCTTCTATCGCAGGGAAACGAGGTCGGAGAACGTTCCCGCGCTGCTCGAAAAGAGCTTCCGATGGCAGGCGGGGAAGGTCCGGTTCACCGGGCGCTGGGACAGGGTAGACTTCGAGACGGGAGGCGCGGTGATCATCGATTTCAAGACGACCGAGGTCAAAGATCAGAAGGAGGCCGACCGAAGGACAAGAGACAGTCTCCAGATGGACGTTTACGCGCTTTCGTTCCTTGAAACCGAGGGCATGGCGCCCTTCGAAACGCGGCTGCATTTCCTGGAATCCGACCTCGTCGGCCGGGCCCGGAAGGGCGGAAAGGAACAAGAGAGGGCCCGGGAAAAGATCCGCGAGGCGGAAGAAGGGATCAGGGGCGGGGAATTCAAGCCCCGACCTGACTGGCACAACTGCAACTATTGCGAGTTCAAAACGATCTGCCCGTCGTCGTACGCGTTCTAAACGGAGCCCCGATCATTCGGGCCCGGACCAAAAGGGCATGACCGCCCAAACGCGGGTCCTTTCCATGAGCCTCAGGGCCAAGGCAGCCTGTTTCAACCCGGGACGCATATCAAGCACGCTTTCCGGGACCCGCCTCCCGAGGAGCGATTCCCAGAAATTCCTTTTCTTGGGCCACACGACCAGCCTGACCTCTTCTTCCCTTGCGATCCCCGCTAAGCCTTTGGCCAGCTCGACGGCCTTCGTCAGGCCTCCCAACTCGTCCACGAGCTTGAGGTCCCTGGCCTGAGCGCCCGTCCACACCCGGCCTCGGCCGACCGCGTTAACCTCGGCCTTGGTCATGTTCCGGCCTTCGGCGACCTTGGTCAAGAACTGATCGTAGGTCCAGAGAATTTCATCCTTCATGATCTTTTTTTCTTCCGGCGAGAACGGCCGGAAGGTCGAGAAGATATCGGCCTCCTTTCCGTAAGCGATTTTTTCGGAGGTCAGACCGAGCTTTTCGTAAAGGGCCGAGAGATCGAACTTGCCCGCCAGGACCCCGATGGAGCCCGTAAGGGTCTGCGGTTGGGCCACGATCTTGTGGGCGGCCATGGAGATCCAGTAGCCGCCCGAACCCGCGACGTCGGACATCGAAACAACGAAGGGCTTCTCTTTCTTGGCCAGGAAGACTTCGCGCCAGATGACGTCGGAGGCCACCGAGGAGCCGCCCGGGCTGTCAACCCGGAAGACGATCGCGGCTATGGACTTGTCCTGCCGGGCCTGCCGGATCCAGCGTGCGACGGTCGTCCCCCCCATGCTCTGGGGCAGGCTCTCACCGCTCAGGATGGGCCCGACTCCGTAGATCAGGGCGACCCTCCGGCCGATCCCGATCCCGGCCGAGACCGGAGAGACCCGGGCGTAGGCGTCGGAGGTGATCCTGCCGAGCTTCCGCCCCCCGCTCTGCAGGAGGTTCTGGAGCTGGTCCTCGTAAAGGAGGTCATCGACGAGACCGGCTTTGAGGGCCTCCTCTCCCTGAAAGAAGGCCTTGTCGATGAGGCTTCTGACCTCCTCCTCGTTCTTTTTCCGGGCCGTTGCCACGGCTTTGACATAGTGGGAGAAGAGGTCCCCGTAGATGGACTCCATCATTTCCCGGTGGGCCGGCGTGAACCCTTTTTCCGTGAACTGGTTGTAGGCCGTTTTGTATTCCTCGACGTGCTCAAACTCGGCCCGGACGCCCAGTTTGTCGAGGGCGTTCTTAAAGAAGGGGACATATCCGCCGATGCCGTTGATGCCGAGCCATCCCATCGGGTGCAGGATGATCCGGTCGCAGGCGGTGGCCAGATAGTATTCCTTGTCGAAATCAGGCGCCTCGTCGATATAAGCATAGGTCTTCTTACCGGCCTTGCGGACGTCGAGGATCAGGTCGCGGAGTTCCGTCACCTTGGCCCAATCGCAGGCGAGCAGGTTGATCCGGAGGAGGATGGCGTCGATCCGGTCGTCGGCTTTGGCCTTGCGGATGTTCATCCAGAGCTCGTTCATGGACAGGGGCCGAATCCCGAGGATGATGTTCGAGAAGAAGTCGGGGGGGGCGATCTCCTGGAGCTCGCCGGATAGGTTGATCTCCAGGTAAGCGTGGGCCGGGACGGTCACGGCCGGCCGCCCCCATTCCAGGAGGAAATAGGAAATCGCCGCGCCCGCCGCCAAGATGAAGAAGACCAGGAAGATGATCAGGACATAAGTGCGCTTTTTCATCGTTTCACCGCCTTGCCGGAAAATATATCAGAAATCCGCCGGGGGAGAAAGCCTCGTCCGACGGAGGGCGCGTCCCGAGCCTGAATTCCTTCACCCACGAAAAGAAATGCATCCTAATCTATCACGGATTTGGAGATGCTTATCCCCCTCAAAAAAGACTTGATTTGTCCTTTTTGTTGTGATTGAATAGATCGGCTCTTCCGATCGTGTGACCTGATGAAAATCGGGCAAGGCGATGGTGAGAGATCAAGGAGGTTTCTTTTATGTCTCAAAAACTTTATGTCGGCAACCTCAACTACAAGACCACTGAGGACACGCTGAAACAGCTGTTTTCCCAGTACGGTGAGGTGATCTCGGTCAACATCCTGCAGGGACGAGGTTTCGGTTTCGTCGAGATGGCGACCCCCGAATCCGCCGCGGAGGCCAAGAACAGGCTCAGCGGGACCGAATTCGACGGACGCAAGCTCATCATCAACGATGCCCGGCCCAGAGCCGACCACATGCCCGGCGAAAGACAGCCCGGAGGCTTCGAAAAAAGAGGCGGTTTCCGCAAGTTCTGATAGATCCTTCTTTTATTTCTTAACTTATTTATCTCGGAAGAGATTCTCGAAAGGGACTTCTCTGGATAAACCTTTTCCTTTTTCCCTTCGTAGTACCCAGTGAAGACCGAAACAGCAACCAGGCGATAAGAATGGACAGGGAACGCTCGATCAGGAGAGAAGACATCCATGTTCTGGTCAGAGAGATCCAAAACGGGAATAGAGAAGCTTTCATGACCATCGTCGGCGCTTACCAACAGAGGGTCTTCGTGATGGCTTATTCCATGCTCCGCAATAAAGAGGACGCGCTGGATGTCGTCCAGGAGACGTTCCTCCGGCTATTCCAGAAGGCGGGGCAATTCAGGGAAGGCTGCAATTTCCAGGGATGGCTGCTGCGGATCGCTAAGAACATGTCCGTGGATTACTATCGGAAAAACTACAGGAAAAGACGGGAGTTCGAGAGCCCGAAAAGCCTGGATGAGCTCCAGGTCGCGGATGAGCCGGCCCCCGCCTCTTCGTCCGCCGGAGAGATGCGGGACGTTTTCTTCCGGGGCATCGACAAGCTGGCCGGCCGTCAACGCATGGTCTTCGTCCTGAGGCATGTCGACGAGCTTCAATTCAACGAGATCTCCGAAACGATGAACATCTCCGTCGGCACCGTAAAATCCCTGCATTTCAAGGCGGTCCAAAACCTTAGGAAATGGCTCAGCCCATACATGGGGATAACATCATGAACACGTGTCAGGACCTTCAAAAAGATCGGGCGGCTTTCCCGGCCGGAGAGCTGGACCTCGAGAGGAGAGAGCGCATGGTGTCCCATCTCAAAGGATGTCCCCGATGCCGGAAAGAGGTCGATGAGATGAGAAAGGTCATCGATGCCGCCGGGCTCGTCAAAGGGGAGATGGAAAAGGTTATCGCGTCGGTGGATTGGGAGACGCTGCCAGCGAAGGTCACGGAGTATGTCTTCGGAAAAACAGCCCATCCGCGCCGTCCGACCATCGGCGAGCGTCTCCGGCTCCGGCTGACCCGGCCGGTGATGATATCCGTTTACGCGGGGGCCGTTCTCGGGCTCATCTTCGGGTCCCTGGCCACGTACCTCATCCTGAATCGCCGCGCGCCGTCCGCGGTCGCCGATAACACGTTCTTTGCTTCCCCTGAATTCATCGATCGCGTGGAACTCGAGATGACCCGAAGGCAGACCCTGGATTACCTCCGGAAGAGCCAGTATCTTCTCCTGGACCTCGCCCAGACCTCTTTGCGGGACAAAGGGAGGGGAATGGAGGAGCTGGCTTCAGGAAGGGCCAAGGAACTTCTGGCCAAGAAGAAATACCTCAACCCTCAGCTGGGGAATTCCCGGATGGCCAAGGCCAAAGTCATCTGTGACCAGATCGAACTTCTGTTCCTGGAGCTTTCCCAGATCAGCGATGATCTGACGGGGGCCGAGATGAAGAGGATCCAGGGCATGATCGAGGACCGCCGGCTCCTCCTGAAGATCAGCCTGGTCGAGAAAGAATTGGAAGAAAGCGAGGTTTGACGTGAGACACATCAAAGTTTGCATGGGGGCTCTGCTGTTGGCTTCTCTCTGCCTGGGAGCCTATGCCCAAACCCGGCCTGACGAGAGGCTCTTCGAGGAGGCCAAAGTCCTGCTCTTCGACAAGAAGTGGGAGGCCGCCCAGGATAAACTCGATGACCTCCTGGACAAGTACCCGCAGAGCCTGATGAAGGAGCAGGCCCTCTTCTACCGGGCCAAGTGCTTGAGCGAGCGGACGGGCCTGGAGAAGGAAGCGATCGGGGCCTACGAATCCTACATCCGCGACGTCAAGGCTTCGGACAGAAATACCAGCCTGATCGAGGATTCTGAAATCTCCATCATCGACCTGGCCTACGGCCTTTCCGAAAAGGGCGAGAGACGTTTTTTGGATGCCATCGAGGGGCGGCTTGGGAGCCCCAACAAGGTCATCTGCTACTACGCGGCGTTCAAGTTGAGCTACGTCAAGGACAAGACCGTTTCGGGCCGGGCCGTTTCCGTTCTCAGGAGGATCATCGAAAGCGAGCCGGATGCCGAACTCAAGGACAGGGCTAAGATCGCCCTTCTCAGGGTTGACCCGGGAGCCCTCAAGGCCATCGGAGACGAACGGCACGAACGGTCGGAAGCGCATACCCGGATCCTCAAGATCCAGATCTTCGAAGGGGGGAAGAAGAAGATTGACATCAACATCCCCTGGGCCCTGGCGGACCTGGCCCTGCAGGCCATCCCGGACGAAGAGAAGTCCGTGATGCGGAAGAAGGGCTACGACCTGGACAGGATCATCAACGAACTGGCGAAAACGAAGAGCAGCATCATCGAGATCAATGATGCCGATTCGGTCATCAAGATCTGGATCGAATAAATCAAGGAGGAAACACATGAAAAAAGCGACATTCACGGTGCTCGCGGTGTTCGCCTTGGCCCTTGCGCTTGGCGGGATCGCCCTGGCGGAAAGCCACGACGACATCCAGGCCATCAAGAAGGCCGTCAAGGAGAACCCGAACTACGAGCCCGGCAAAGAGGTGAAATGGTTCAAGGTCCTGGTCACGGACAACAAGGCCGGCAAGGACAAGGTCCGCATCACCCTACCCCTCTCGCTGGTCGAAGCGTTCGTCAAGTGCGCCGATGACAAGCACCTGCGCATCGATAAAGGAAACTGCGACATCGATTTCGGAGAGCTCCTGGTCGAACTTAAAAAAGTCGGCCCCATGGCCATCGTCGAGATCTATGAGGACGACGAAACGGTGAAGGTCTGGCTGGAATGACACCGGGCCGGTAAGGCCGGGACATGGCATTCCGGGAAAGGGGAGGCGGTCCGCCTCCCCTTTTTTTATTTAGGTTCTCTTTTATTTCTTGTGGGCCAGGTTCACAGCTTGGACGGACGCCTTTCTTTTCGTGCGAGAAGGAATTCTAGGCTCGGGGCGCGCCCTCCGTCGGCCGCGGCCTGTCCCGGCGAGCCAGGCCGCTTCGGCTCCGGGCTCCGCTCTCCTCTCCCTCCGGTCGAGGACCCGTGCCCGCTCCGCCCTGCGACGACCTCCTCCGGGCATCGCCCCTCCTCCATTGCCCTAATCACACAAAAAGAAATGCGTCCCGGCCTACGAATGTCGCTTCGGCCTCAGCCCATACCAAACGTAAGAAAACCTTAATTATGGGTCCGGGTTGATAATTTTCGCGGGGCATGTATATTAATGGAGGATAATTTCGAAATCGGGAGGAGAGAATGCCTAAATACAAAATCGCGGTCCTACCGGGAGACGGTGTCGGAAAGGACGTCATCGAAGCGACGATGATCGTCCTTGATAGGATGGCCCTCGACGTAAAGTATATCTACGGCGATATCGGCTGGGAGTTCTGGTGCGCCGAGGGAAACGCTCTTCCCGACCGCACGGTCAAGTTGCTCAAGGAAACGGACGCCTGTCTGTTCGGCGCCATCACATCGAAGCCTAAAGGAGACGCCGCCCAAGAGTTGGCCCCGGCCTTTCAGGGCAAGGGCCTATCCTATTTCAGCCCTATCGTCCGTCTGCGCCAGGAGTTCGACCTTTACATAAACCTCCGCCCTTGCAAGGCTTATGCGGGGAACCCTCTCAACTACAAGGACGACATCGATCTGGTCATCTTCCGGGAGAACACGGAGGGCATGTATGCCGGCG
This sequence comes from uncultured Eubacteriales bacterium, assembly GCA_964607985.1. Lineage (GTDB taxonomy): Bacteria > Acidobacteriota > Aminicenantia > Aminicenantales > Saccharicenantaceae > JALHVH01. The sequence continues at coordinate 2,329 of CAZSMW010000250.1, read as the reverse complement.
TGGAATTTCATCCCCTTCCGTCCGTCGTCCGTGACGCCCTCCTGACCCATCCCAAGATGAAGCCGTTCAAGGACACTCCGCCCGACGAGATCGCCATTTCCACAAGGATCATGACCCGGAAGGGCTGTTCGCGCATTGTCCGGGCGGCCTTCGAATACGCCAGGGCGAACAATCGCCGGTCCGTGACCATCGTCGAAAAAGCCAATGTCCTCCGTGAGACGGGAGGTCTCATGCTGGGGATCGCCAGGGAGATCGCGAAGGACTACCCGGAGATCCCGTTCTACGAGACCAACGTCGATGCCATATGCATGTGGCTGGTGAAGAACCCCCAGGATTATGACGTCCTCGTCGCCGAGAACCTCTTCGGCGATATCATTTCCGACTTGGCGGCCCAGCTTGTCGGAGGGTTGGGCTTCGCCTGCAGCGGCAACATCGGCGCCAAGCATGCGGTCTTCGAGCCCACCCACGGCTCCGCTCCCAAATACGCCGGAAAATACAAGGTCAACCCCACGGCCACCATCCTTGCCGCCAGGATGATGCTCGAGTGGCTCGGGGAGAAGGAAAAGGCCGGGGCCCTGGAAGAGGCTGTGGCCGAGGTCATCAAGGAGGGGAAGGTCAGGACCTACGACATGAAGGGTTCGTCGACGACGCTTGACGTCGGCCGTGCGGTTGCCGCAAAGCTTTGACGAGGGACGGTCGCGTTCCATGCGGATCCTTGCGGTCGACACCACCACCCCCAGCGGCTCGGCGGCCCTTCTCGAGGACGCCGGGCTCATGGGGGAAATCACCTGCGAGTCCCCTGCGACCCATTCCGCGAGACTCCTCCGGGCCATCGATCATCTCCTTCGGGCCGCGGACCTCGACATCAAAGATGTCGGCGGCTTCGCCGTCGCGGCCGGGCCGGGCTCGTTCACGGGCATCCGGATCGGCCTGAGCACGATTAAATCCTTGGCCTTCGCTTCCGGAAGGCCCGTCGCCGCCGTCTCGACGCTCAGGGCGCTGGCCTTAAAACTTGTCCATCCCCAGGTCCGGCTCATCTGTCCCATCCTGGACGCGAAGAAAGGGGAGGTCTATTCCGCCCTCTTCGAATCTTCGCGAGGGGGGCTTGTGGAGATGGTCCCCCAAGGCGCGTATGCCCCCGACGATCTCTTCGCCCGCCTTCCCTCGCACCGGGTGATCCATTTTATCGGGAACGGTCTATCCATCTACCGGGATCGCCTTGCGCCCTACATCAAGGACAGGGGGAGGTTCCCGTCGAGGACCGCGTTTATCGCCCACGAGGTCGGGATCCTGGGGCTTGAGGAATTGAAGCAGGGGAGGGGCCTGCCCGCAGGCAGACTCGAGCCCATTTATTTCCGGAGCTCCCAGGCGGAGGAAAAACATTAGGGCGGAGAATTCCGAAAGGACCGCCTTCCATCTGAGGCGGATGAAAGAGTCGGACATCCCTGCCGTCCATATCATCGAAGGGCTGTCCTTTTCCAATCCCTGGAGCGACGCGACCTTTCGCGGGGAAATCCAGAACAAGGGCATTTCCTTTCCCGCAGTGATCATCCATGAGCCCGACCAGAAGGTGGCCGGCTATATCATTTATTGGCAAATCCGGGATGAGGTCCAGATCAATAATATCGCCCTTCACCCGGATTTCCGGGGACGGGGGATTGGAGAGGCCGCCCTGAAGGCCATCTTGAATGAGGTCCGCGGGAAAGGGGCGACATTCGTCACCCTGGAGATGCGGCCGTCGAACATGCCGGCCGTTTCCCTCTATAGGAAGCTCGGCTTCAAGATCCTCGGCACGAGGAAGAGCTATTACAGCAACCCGGTCGAAGACGCTTATGTCATGGGTTTGGCCCTCGACGGGTAGTCGACCTTGACCAGACAGAGCCCCTTGGCGGGGGCTGTCGGGCTGCTGAGAGAACGCGACCTTTCCCTGAAAAGCTCCTCGACCCTTTCAGGCTGGATCTTCCCGCGGCCCACCTCAAGCAAGGTTCCGACGATCGTTCTCACCATGTAGCGGAGGAACCCCCCGGCCCTGATCGTGAAGACGATCTCGTACCCTTTCTTCCGGAGATCGGAGAGAACGACCTTCCTCACCGGCTGGAGCTCCCGGTTCGAAGAAAAAGCCGAGAAATCCGCCTCCCTCACGAAGAGGGCGGCCGCTTTCCTCATGGCCCGGACGTCGAGGCGATGAGGCCAGTGAAGGACGTAGCGGACGAGGAACGGACTGACCCGAGGCTCTTGGAGGAGCCTATACCGGTAGGTCTTGGACCGGGCCGACTTTCGGGCATGGAAATCGGCGGGGGCCCTCCGAAGGGAGAGGACCCTCAGGTCA
>CAZSMW010000249.1:0-8233 GCA_964607985.1 uncultured Eubacteriales bacterium | reverse complement strand
CTGTTGGCAAAAGTTCTTTTTTCCGTTGTAAAAAATTGCTAAAACCAGGAGGGATTTATTTTTCAACAGACCTTGGTTTCTTATCGCAGAATATTTTTTTAGCGCTATTAACTCCAATCATCGGTGGTAAAAAAGTTATGTTTCCGATCCCCAAAGGCAGTCAAGAAGAAATAGTCTTTCTTAAAGAGCTGATCGAGGCAGGAAAGTATAAGGCGGTCATTGATAGACGTTACCCCTTGGAACAAATTGTCGAGGCCACTAGATATGTTGAAACAGGGCAGAAAACGGGAAATGTTGTCATAACGTTGGAACATAACGACAAAACCTGACAACGCGCTGCGCCTGACCGCTATTCCGCTGCGCTTCATAGGGGCATTTCACCAAATCGAGAAGTTTCATCCGATCCATCGAATCAAATAAGATCCTCGAGCGCTGAATCCCCCGCCCTATTTTTTCCGGAACCAGTTCTCCTTCGTGCCGAACTTCGTCCGGATGACGACGCCCCACCCTATGATGTTCAGGACCAGGGCAAAGAGGAACCCGAAGAACGGGATAAAGCCGATGAGGCTGACGAGGACGAGTCCGGTCAGGGACGCGCCGATCGCCGATACGCTCTTCGCTCCGAAGGCCTTGAGGAGGCTCTCCCCGAAGAAGAAGAAGAGGACCACCGCGCCGAAGAGCTTGATGATGATGCCCACCCAGATGAGGACGATCAGGATGGGGATGCCGATGAGGACGAAGCAGAGGAGGGCCGAGAAGATCACCGCTCCCGCGAAGATGACGATGGCCAGCAGGCCCGTCCCGAAGACGGGCCAAAAGGACGCGCGGACCTCGCCCGAGGCTCGGACGATCTGGCGGGGGACGAGGCCCGCGACGACCAGGGTGACGAGCAACATCAGGAAGGCGCCGATCAGCTTGATGATGAAGAAGATCGGGAAGAGCGGGAGGGCGAAGATCCCCTTGAACAGTCCGCCCTTGAACAGGCGTCCGCCGATCTCGGACGGCTTGAAATAGACGGTATCGCCCCGGATGCTGCACCCCGGCTCCTTCTCCAGGATGCCGCCGATGGAAACGACGTCTCCGTTGACGATCGCACCCGGCTTCAGGGTGATGTGCGAACCGATGCCGACGACGGCTTCGCCGACCTCGCCGTTGACGAGGATGGTCCCGCCAAAGGCCACGACGCTCTCCTTGACCCGGCCTTCAATGACGACGTTTCCCCCGAAGGCGATGACGTTGTCCTGGACCTCGCCTGCGGCGACGGTGATGTCCTTTTGGACCGTGAAGCTCTTCTGGGCGCAAAGCGGGGCGATCGTTCCCAGCGTCATGAGGGTCAGGCCTGCGAGAAACGCGAGAATTCTTTTCTGGGTCATGATTTTTCTCCGTGAAGGAATTTACTTCGGAAGCCGGTGACGAGGAGCACGGTCAAGGCCAGAAAAAGGATGAGGCAGGCGGCATAGACCTCGGGCCCGATGAGGGCGCCGAAGCGCGCCAGCCCCTTCCCGATCTCGCCGATGAACTTGAAGAGGAGGTCGAGACCGAGGACGGTCACTTTCGCGAACTTGATGAAGGCCAGGGACGCGTCCCGCATGACGTCCCAGGCCGACCTAACGGCGTCGATCAGGAACCCGGGCAGGCTTTGCCCGGTCAGGATGACGTAGGCCGGCCGCCGAGGAAGAACGACGAAAGCCCGATGATGAAGGCGATAAACCAGCCAAAGCGGGAAGACCTGTCGGGAGGGATCCGGGCCAGGATCCTTTCGGCGAGGTCGGGCGGGACTTCGAGGTCCGGGATCCCGGCGACCGCGTCCATGAGGGCTCGCCGTTCCTCGAAGGCGCTCCGGCAGCCGGGGCAGAGCACGAGGTGCTCATCCGCTTCGCGGACCGCGGCCGGGTCCAGCCCGTTTTCGAGGTAGAGATAGATGTCGGCGGGACGGAGGCAGTTCATGAACTCTCCTCCAAAAGGCCCCGGAGCATTTCTTTGGCCTGAAAGACGCGGTTCTTGACCGTTCCCACGGGAAGGCCTTTGATCTCGGCGATCTCCTCGTAGGAGAATTCATTGACGTGCCTCAGGACGAAAAGTTCCCGGAGCTCTGCCGGGACCTGTCCCAGGGCCCCCTCGATCCGCTTTTTGGCCTGGGCCAGCTCGTATTTTCTTGCAACCGGGGGCTCCGCGTCGGGGATCTGGAGGGAGGTGGAATTCTCTCCGTCATCCCGCGTCCGGTCCAAAGATACGGCGGAGATCTTCTTCTTCCTCCAATAATCGATCATGAAGTTGGAGGCGACCTTGAAAAGCCAGGCGCTGAACTTGAACCGGGGCTGAAACGATGACAAAGAACCGTAGACCTTCAGGAAGACCTCCTGGGTGAAATCCAGGGCCAGCTCCCTCTCTCCGGTCATCCGGCCCAGGTAGTTGAGGAGGGGCTGCTGGTACTTGAGGATGATCATCTCAAACGCCTTCCTGTCTCCTTTGAGCGCTCGCCGGACGAGCGCGTTGTCTTCATTCCTAGATACGGAATCGGAGGGGAAAGGTTTATTTCCGGAGGGCGTCTTCATCCTCGATGACCTCGGTATCCGGCGGGACATTCAGGTCGAAGAGGTCCGGCGGGAAGCGGGGATCGACCTTGATCCGGCTGAACCGGAACTCCTGCTTGTTCCCGACCCAGTCGAAGAAGATGGCTTTTCGGATGAGCCGGCTCTTGGGGTCCGTCTCGAGGAGGATATAAGTGAATTCCCCCTCCTTCCTGGGCGTCAGCTTGAGTTGGACGGCCCCGGCACTGTCCGTCGGAAAGGAGCCGGCTTCGATGAGATAAGAGTCCCGGAAAACCATGGACCCGAAAAACAGGGCTAGGATCTCGGATTCGAACCGGTCCTTGGAACCCCGGCTCCTGATGAGTTGCTTCTCCGCGGGAACATAGAACAGGTAGGTCCCGTCCTTGGAGAGGAACGTCTGCTCCTCGGGCTCACGGGAGTCCCAGCGCATCCTGTCCGGGCGCTGGAAATACAGTTTCCCCTTCTCGCTGAGGGGCTCCGAAGCGGTCATGGAATAATAAAGGTGCTCGTAGTCCGATTGGAGGGATCTTATCGAACGCAGTTTGGCCTCGATCTTGAGCGCCGCTTCCTCGGGCGTGTCCGCCGGAGCCGCCCAGGCGGTGATGGAGGCCGCGAAGCAAAGCAGAACGAGCGTCCGGAGTTTCATGGAGGGACAATTATAGCATACCCGCAATTATGTTAAACTACCGGCGTTATGAAGACGGGTTTGCTGATCGCGCTTGGGGCCTATCTCTTCCTGCTGGCCGGGGCGGGGTTGCTTTTTTCGAGAAAGAGCCGGAGCCTCGAGGACTTTTTCCTGGCGTCGCGGAGCCTCTCCCCGGGTGTCATGGCACTCTCATTATGTGCGGCCTGGTTCGGAGCGAGCTCCATCCTGGTCTCGGCCGACGAAGCCTGCCGGGCCGGCGTGAGCGCGTTCATGATCGTCGGCCTTCCCGCCGTGCTGACCATTCTCCTGTTCGCTTTCTTCTTCGCCGGCCGCATCCACGGCCTCCCGACGATCTCCCTGTCCGACCTCGTCGAGGCGCGCTACGGCTGGGCCGTCCGGCGCCTGGCCACGGCCCTCATCGTCTGGTACATGGTGATGCTCGCGGCCTCACAAATGGTTGCCGCGGGTCAATTCTTAAAAGGGTTCCTGGGAACGTCTTACCTTGTGAGCGTGGCTGTCGCTGCGGCCGTCGTTTTGCTCTATGCGACGTTCGGCGGGCTCCTCTCCGTGGCCAGGGCGGACGCCCTCCAATTTTTCCTTTTGGCCTCCGGGATCGGCGGCCTGTGCGTTTCGCTCGTGGGCCGTTCCTCGTTCCGGGAAGCCGGCGTCTTGGCGTCGCAGGCGGGGATCCGGGGCTTTTTCGACTTCTTTCACGGCTTCGGCAGGAATGGCCTCATCGCTCTCTCGTTCACCCTGGCTTGGACGGTCTCTCCGGTCGCCTGGCAGCGGATCCAGGCTGTCCGGACCGCGAAGCAAGCGAAAAAGGGACTCCTGGTTTCGGCCGGCCTTCTGGCCGCGCTCTACGCGCTGATCGTGGCCGCGGGAATTCTCTTTCGTCCCATTCTCGGGGCTCCGGCGGACGGAAGTCCTCTTCTCGCGCGTTTTATCGCTTCGGCTTCCGGCCCTTGGCTCGGGGGGCTTCTCTTCGTGGCGGTCATGGCGGCCATCCTCTCGACCCTGGACGCAGCTGTCAACACCGGCGCCCTCTGCCTGGCCCGGGACGTCTATCAGCAGATCTTCCCTCAGAGTTCCGGGAGCAGGCTCGTTACTGTGGGCCGATGGTCGACGCTCGTCGTCGGCGGGGCTGCCCTAGCCGTGGCCTTCCGCTTTCAGGACATCCTGAAGACCCTAGGCCTGGCCTCCCAGATCATGGCCGAGGGGCTCTTCATTCCCGGGATGGCCATGCTCTTTCTCAAGAAAAAACTTCCCGCGGCAGGGCTCTTGAGCCTCCTCCTCGGCGGCGGTTTTTCGCTCTTGAGCTTCTTTGATGACGCAGGCATCGTTCATTTGAGCCTTCCGGATTGGCCCCGTTCCGTGCCCGTGGGAATGGCCCTAAGCGTGGCCGGGTTTATCATCGGGACCGGCATTTCGATCATTCGAGAAAAAAGGAGAAATTCATGGCCATCAGAGACCTAATCGATCATTCTCCGGGCCGGAGGTCGTTTCTCAAGGGATTGGCCGCGGGGACGGCGGCCGCCCTGACCTCCCGCTCCGTTATTGCGGCTTGCCCGGGTCCAAGGCCACCCATAAAACCGGCGACGGGGACCGAAGGGGTGCGCCCCCAATCTATTTTAAAGGACGGCATGATCTACCGCCGATTGGGAAGGACCGGCCTTCTCATCTCCGAGATATCCCTCGGCGGGAGCCCGCTCCCTGACGAGAGGCTCTTCTTCCGGCTCATCGAGCGCGGCATTAACTATATCGACGCCTCCGAGAGCTACGAGAACGGAAACGTCGAACGGCTGGTCGGCCGGGCCTTCAAGACTTTCGGACGGGACAAGCTCCACGTCCATACGAGGTTCCATCTCAGAAAATCCTTCTCCGAGTCTGGCATCATCGCCTCGGCCGAAGCGAGCCTCCGCCGTCTCGACACGGACCACGTCGAAGTCCTAGGCATCCACGGCGTCGAGGACCCGGCCCACCTGACCGACGAGCGGGTCCTGGCCGCTTTCGAAAAGCTCAAGGCCCAGGGCAAGTGCCTCTTCCGGGGATTGACCTGTCACGCGAACCAGCACGTCATCATTCCCAAGGCTGTCGAGTGCGGCCTTTACGACATGGTCCAGATCGGCTACAACGTCTTCGACATCCTGGAGACCGAGAAGGACGTCCGGACATACGGGGATTATCTCGGCGAGAGCGGCATCCGCAAGCTCATTGACCTCGCCCATGGAAAGGACGTCGGGGTCATAGCCATGAAGGTCCTCAAGGTCGGCGGCCGACGCCAGGACCTGGCGGCCCGAAAGGATGGAGGGGCCGCGCTCTTTCAGGCCATGTTGAAATGGGCGCTGGAGAATGTAAAGCTCGCCGCCGTCGTGACCGAGATCCTGAACGAAAGCCAGATGGAGCAGGATCTGGCCGTTGTCGGCCGCCCCCTCACGTCCGGGGACCGGCGGACCCTCTACGCCCATGTTGCCGCCCACGCCCGCGAAACCTGCCATTTCTGCGGACTGTGCCAGGCCGCCTGCCCGCGGGGCATCCGGACGGCGGACCTGTCCCGGAGCTTGATATACTTCGACAGCTACGAAAAGGCGGAGCGTGCCCGCGCCCAGGTCCGGGAGGCCCTGGCGAACGGCGCTGCTTCAGCTTGCGGAGATTGCGGGGCTTGCGAACGGGCCTGCCCCTACGGTCTTCCAGTCCGCGAGCGGACGCACCGCGCCGCCGCCCTTTTCGCCTGATGCGACTTGCCCAGCCGTCCTTAATCCGTTATGATTTGGACAAATGTCGTTCCTGAGGAACCTGAAATGGAGCCTGACCGGAAGCCTCGGCAAGTTCCTCCTGTGGCTCTGGGCCAAATCCGCCAGGATCGGTGTCGAGGGCGGAGAGGGGTACGCCGATCTTCGCCGGGCCGGGAAGCCCGTCATCCTCCTCATCTGGCACGCCCGGATCTTCCTGGCCCCTTATTTCTTCCGGAAGCGGGGGATCATGCCGCTCGTCAGCCCGAGCCAGGACGGCGAGATCGTGGCCCGGATCGTCCGGCGCTGGGGTTATAAAGTGTCGAGGGGGTCGAGCTCTCATTCCATCATCCGGGCCTGGTTCGAAATGAAGAGAGAGCTCGATGCGGGCGGAGAGGTCATCATCGTCCCCGACGGCCCCCGCGGACCGGCACGCGAGCTCAAGCTCGGTTGCCTCAAGCTCGCCCAGAAGACGGGGGCGCCCCTCGTGCCGTTCACCTACTCGGCCTCCAGGAAAAAAGTGCTCCGGAGCTGGGACGGCTTCGTCGTCTTTCCCCCGTTCGCGAAAGTCCGGGCCGTCATCGGCGAACCGATTCCGATCGATCCTTCCCTGAAGGGAGAGGCCCTTGAGGACGAAAGGCGTCGTGTCGAACGGACCCTTATCGAAATGGACGCGAAGGCCGACGCTTTTTTCCCGTCGCCGCCCACGCCTCATAATTGCCGATAGGACATGAGTCGGCATTCGGCGATATGTGCAAATTCTCTTGAATTGGCGTTGTGTCTCTGGAGTTCCGGGTATCGCCAGACGTCGGCGTCATCGCTTGAGAAGAAAGAGTCTTATCGGCAATTTTGGGCGGCGCCTTGACTTTTTCGCCCGAAGATTATAAAAGTTTATGAGTACCGGAGGGAAAAAATGAAGAAAACGATCGTTGTGATGGGATTCGCCATCGCTCTCCTGGCCTTGGCCGGGATCAGTTTCGGTCAGGCCGCTGCCGAGCACATCCAGGCGGGAGATGGGTTTTACGCCGGATTTGACGACCAGAAGGCCCTCGAAGAGTACCTTGCGGCCGTTGAGCTGGAAGCCTCCAACTATGAGGCCCTCTGGAAGACGGCCCGGGCCTACGTGGACACCGCCGATCTCGTCGACCCCGCGGGGAAGGCTGCCAAAGAGACGAGGAAAAAGATGTATGCGACCGCTGTGACCTATGCCCGCAAGGCCATCGCCGTCAACTCCAACGATACCTGGGGCCACTTCTGCCTCTCGGCCGCGATGGGCAAGAAGGTGCTCCTCCTGGGGAAGAAGGAACAGATCGACGCTTCGAAGGTCATCAAGATCGAGATCGATAAGGCCATCGAGCTCGATGTGTCAAACGACCTGGCCTATCACGCCCTCGGCCGGTGGCACCGGCGCATGGCCGAGATCGGGGGGGCCAAGCGGGCCCTGGGCAGCCTGTTCTACGGGTCCATTCCTAAGGGCTCGTTCGCGGAGTCCGAGAAGCTCTTCCTCAAGGCCATCGAGCTCCATCCCGGCTACGTCAACCATCATTATGAACTCGGCCTGACCTACGAGGCCCTTGAGAAATTTGATCTTGCGGCCGCGGAGTTTCAGAAAGCGATCGACCTGCCCGTGAGTTCCTCCAAGGACAAAGGTATCAAAAAAGACGCCGGGATCGAACTCGAGAAGGCGCTGAAAAAAAAGAAGCCCTGAGGGTCCTTCCCGCTCAATCCCGGAGGTCGCCGGCCGCCGAAGGGACGCGCAGCCTTTCCTGCCGCTTTTTTAAGCGAAGCGGGCCCCGTTTCCGCCTTGGGTCGCCGAGCACGGCCGAGGCTGCGTCAATGATCCCCCAGCCGTAGTTGTTGTCCGGGCGGAGGTTGCGGTCGGCCGTGGCCAGCAGGGCCGACCGGACCCGGCGCGGCGTCCAATCCCGGTGCGCTTCGAGAATCAGAGCCACGGCTCCGGCCACGAGTGGCGTCGCAAACGATGTCCCGCTCGCCCGTCTATATGTATCGGTCCCGTCAGCGCCGTTGGCAGCCATCCAGTCGTCGACCCCCAAAGCGCAGACTTCGGGCTTGGTCCGGCCGTCGAAGGTCGGGCCGGGTGAGCTGAACGGGGCGATCCGTCCCCCGGCGTCCACAGCCCCGACGGCGATGACACCAAAGCCGTCGGCCGGAGCGATGACGTGGCCCCAAGGCTCATCCCTTTCGTTCCCGGCCGCGTTGACCACAACGACCCCCAAACTCACCGCCCTGTCGGCGGCCCGGGTGGTCACGGCCGTCCTCCCGTCCATGTCTGCGAAAGTGTA
>CAZSMW010000248.1:0-1856 GCA_964607985.1 uncultured Eubacteriales bacterium | reverse complement strand
CGCGTGTCCCTAAGGAGCTCATCATCACCAGGTGCGTTTCGCGCAATTCGGGGTCCGCCTTGATGGCTTTGCCGAGGGATTCTCCGTCCGTTTCCGGCATCTGCATGTCCGTGATCATGATGCGGAAGGGGTCGCCCTCGGCATGGGCGGCGCGCAGCCTCCCGGTCGCCTTCACGGCGCTTTCGGCCTCTACGTGACGAACGCCCCATGACTCCAGCTGCTCGGCGAGGACCCGGCGATTCGTGGCGTTGTCATCCACGACCAGGACCCGCACGCCGCGGAGGTCGACCGGCGGGAGGCCTTCCCGTCGATCGCGGCGCGGCTGCTTGCCGAAGACGGCCGTGAACCAGAAGGTCGATCCCCGGCCTTCGACGCTTTCGACTCCGACTTCCCCGCCCATGAGCTCGGCGAGGCGCTTGGAAATAGCCAACCCCAGCCCCGTGCCGCCGAACCGGCGTGACGTCGAGGCGTCCACTTGCTGGAAGGCGGTGAACAGGAGCCCGATCCTGTCCTGAGGGACGCCGAGACCCGTGTCCCGCACTTCGACACGGATCTTCAGCCGGTCGTCGGTCTCCGATTCCACCTTCGCCTCGATCACGACCTCTCCCCGGGACGTGAACTTGATGGCGTTATTTCCCAGGTTGATCAGGATCTGGCGCAGCCGTCCGGGATCGCCCTGCAGGAACGTGGGCACTTCGGGATCGATGCGGCAGATGAATTCGAGCCGCTTCTCGTGGGCGCGCGGGGCCAGCAGTTCCGCAGCATCCTCAAATGTCGCGCGCAGGTCGAAATCCAGCTCCTCCAGTTCGAGCTTGTCCGCCTCGATCTTCGAGAAGTCGAGGATGTCGTTGATGACGCTCAGCAGGGCCTCGGCGCTCGAGTTCGCCGTCTCGGCGTAGCGACGCTGTTCGTCAGACAGGCCGGTCGCAAGGAGCAACCCGGTCATGCCGATGACGCCGTTCATGGGCGTGCGGATTTCGTGGCTCATGTTGGCCAGGAACTGGCTCTTGGCGATGTTGGCCGCCTGGGCTTCAAAGGCCAGCCGGTTGGCCCGGGCGGTGGCGGCTTCGAGCCGGCGATTGGACTGTTCCACGTCCTCCATTGCCCGGCGCAAACCTTCCTCGGCTGCAGCTTGACGCACAACGAAAGCAACGGCGCTGCTCAACCCGTCCAGCATAGCGTCTTCCTTGGCCGAAATGGGGTGTTTAGCGAAGAGAGCTAGAACCCCCAGCGTTTCCGCGCCGGTAACCTTGATCTGGTATCCCGCGAACGACACCAGTCCCAGTTCCCGCGCCCATTCATGGTTGTGAACGCGGGGGTCGTTCACCACGTCGTTTGTAAGGAACTTGTGTTCCTGGTCCGACGCAACGCGGCCGATCTTGTAGCAACCGAAGGGCACGCGACGATGAGCTTTGCCGTCCGTGTGTGTGTAGCGGCCGGAACTCGCAAGCAAGTGCAGGCACCGGTCCCGGTAAAGGCAGACATGCGGCCCTTCGCGTATTTCTGCGTGCACGCAGTCCCGCCCGCAAAGATCGCCCGGCCAAATGAGCCAGATCCGGCAGAAATCGACGTCGAAGAGCCGAACGATGCCGTCGGTGATGAGCTTGAGCTTGACATCAAGCGGGGCTGGCGCAAGAAGGGATTGTTGAAGCTGGTTGATGCCCTGTTGCCGGCGGAGGGTGCTCATCCGCTCCTCCTCCTCCCGCTTGCGTTCGGTGATGTCAGCGAAAAAGCCCACGTTGCACTCACGGCCGTCTAAGACAACTAAAGCTGCGCTGATGTCAGCATAAAATAAGGTACCGTCTTTGCGAAGACACGGAAGATCAGTCGCCATTGTCTTTTCACCCCGCGCTTGA
>CAZSMW010000247.1:0-23032 GCA_964607985.1 uncultured Eubacteriales bacterium | reverse complement strand
ATGGAGATCGCGGCGCGCCGCATGACGATCTCGACCTGCGGCTTCGTGCCCGGCATCGAACGCCTCGCGAAGCTCGACCTCCAGGTGAACCTGTCCCTTTCCCTACATGCCGTCACGGACAGGCTGAGGGACAAGCTCATGCCTGTTAATAAGAAATATCCCCTCGAAAAGGTCATCGAGGCATGCGAGGATTACCTGAGGTTAGGCGGCCGGATGATGACGCTCGAATACATCCTCATCAAGGATGTCAACGATTCCCGCAACGACGCCGAAGGCTTGGCCGGGATTGCCCGAAGGCTTCGGGCCAAGGTCAATATCATCGCTTACAGCCCGGTGGCCGGGCTCGATTATGAGGGATCTGATGAGCCGGCCCTGCGGACGTTCATCCAACGGCTCGAGGAAAGAAAGGTTCACGTGACCCGGCGCCAGTCCAAGGGGGCCGACATCGCCGCCGCCTGCGGCCAACTCGCCGGACGGGCGAAATCAGCCGGGCGTCATTCTTGAACGGTTACCCGAGGACAAGCGCGGTTCAGAAGGATCAGTGTTTCGATGTGAGGGGTGTGGGGGAAAAAGTCGAAAACCTTGACCTCCGCGAGTTCGTAGGCCCCGAGCAGGGTTTTGAGGTCGCGGGCCAGCGTCGCCGGGTTACAGGATAGGTAGATCAGCGTCTGCACCGGGTCCTCGGCCAGCGCCCGTGCCAAGCCCGGCTCCATGCCTTTTCGCGGGGGGTCGAGAATGACGAGATCGATGCTTCTATCCAGGATCTCCCCGATCCATTCCTCGCTCGTGCCTTCGCAGACGGCGTAATTTCCGACGCCGTTCTGTGTCAGATTCTTCTTCAAGAAACGGATGTTCGCGTCTTCGGACTCGACCCCAAAAACCTCCTTCGCCCCCGGCGCCAACAGGACGCCGAACGTCCCGATGCCGCAATAGAGGTCGACGATCCGGGGCTCCCCCGCGGCGGCCGCGATACGCTGCATCCCGCCGGCGACGGCAGCCAGCTGTTCGACATTGACCTGGAAGAAGGATCGCGCCCCGATCCGGAAACGCATCCCCGCAACGGTCTCTTCGATAAATCCCTTCCCAAGGAGGGGAACTTCGCTCGTTTTATTCCGATCGTTTAGGAGCCCGACGATGCCCGCCAAGGAAAATTCGTTTCCGAGCCCGCCGAACGCCTCCCGGACCGCTTTGAAGTCGGCACCCGATCCCACGCTGAGCGAGATCAACATCCGGCCGTCCGCGGTGCTCCGTCTGATCTCGACATCGGTCACGCTGCGCAGGTCACTCTTCCCGATCCCGCTGATGACCGCTCCCAGAATCCCGTTCATTTCGTCCGGCACGAGTTCGCACCGCTCCGTGCGGACGAACGCGGCCTCGCTTCCCGGTTCATGATAGGCCGCGAAAGGCCCGTTATCCTGCCAGAGGACGTGGAACTTGGCCCGGTTCCTGTAGCTCCAGACCCTCGGCGACGGGACGACCTCGAGCCGGTCGAGCTCGATCTTGAGCTCCCGGGAGAAGATCTCTCGGACCTGGGCGCCCTTGATTTCAAGTTGGAGCGCGTACTCCATATTCTGCCAGGGCGAGCAGGCCTTGAAGTGGCCGCACCTCGGTTCCACCCTCCGCGCCGAAGGCTCGATGATCCCGACAGTACGCGCCTCGATATAGCTCGCTTTTTCCCCGACCGGCTCGACCTCCACGACCTCTCCGGGGAGACCTTCGTCGGTGAAGACCACCTTGCCGTCCTTATCGGCCAGGCTCCGCCCCGGATAGACGATCTTCTTGATCAGGATCTGCATGCCGGCCCTCCCTGTCAGCCGAGCCCATACTGCCGATTCCGAAGAAAACGGTCGATATGGGGGGGCTGTGGGGCTATTTTCGGCCCCAATAATGCCACAATTTCCGGCCTTCGTCCAGAAGGTCGGCGCAACCAAAAATTGCCGATAGGACGTGAGTGGGAATTCCGGGCATCCCCATAAGTCGGTGTCGTCACTTGAGGAATAAGAATTCTATCGGCAATTTTGGAGCGTGATCAGTTCCGGTTCAAAACCCTGGCGGGAAACGTAATGATGGCCTTGAACAGTTGTAGCCCGGCCCCGAGGGTGATCCCGACGAGCTTAAAGGGGAGGAGCAGAAGCCAGATGAAGGGATAGAGAATGAGGGCCAGAATGGCGATCGGCCAGCAAATGACCAGGAGGATCAACCAAAGCAGAAATTTGAGCACGTCATATCTCCTTTGATCCATAATACGGAATTATCCGATAGAAGGTTCACCCCTCAGATGAAGATCGTGGCGCAGGTATAGAGCCCAAAACCGATCAAGACGATGCCCATGACAACGAGGATCTTCTGGAACGTGGACGGCCGGATTTTTTGCTGGTGCTTGGAGACATACCGGACGAGGACCAGGTACCAGAGCAAGGAGCCCAGGCCGCAGGAAAACGCGAAGACGACAGGCATCCAGCCCCTGTTGGTGACGAAATGGTGGGCGGTGGCGGTTCCGGCGATAGCGATCCAAAAGGCGTAAAGGGTTGGGTTGGAAATATAAAGGACGAGGACCCCGACGATCGGTCGTGTCGGCGTGATGATTTGTTTTTCCTGGACAACCGGGATATCCACTCTCCTCGACTGCCTGATGAGCCTGAATCCGATGATCACGAGGAGGACAGTGGAGATGCCCTTCATGAAGGGCAGGTAAGGAGTGGGATCGATAGAAATGTTGAAGAATCCGACCAGAGCGATCAGGCAATAGACGAAATCCATGGCCGATGTGGTGATCCCGGCCAGCAAACCATGGAAGAAGTCATGTTTGAGCGTCTGGGATACCACAAAGACGTTCACCGGCCCCAGCGGAATAGCGGCGGCAAACCCGATCAGGATCCCGATCAATAAAAACATTCTCGTGCCCGCAACGCGGAATTTGCAGGCACTACCTTATAACAAGTCTGAACCGGGTGTCAATTCTAATATTGTGTTGGATCCGGACGGTTCCCTGGTCCGGGCGAGGCGGTCAGGCCCCGAAGATCGCGTCGATATTATGCCCTCTCACATCTTGGCCATCGGAGAGGCTTCATTCTCCATTTCTCCCTCGAACTCGGTTTCGATCCCGAGAAGTCTGGCCGTCCCTTCATAGACCATCTTGAGGGTTTTCTTGGATTCCTGGAGCTGGGCCAGCGTTTCCCGGACTTTCTGCAACTCCTGTTCGACAAGTGAGTCGATCGAGTCCAGCTGCCTCTTCACCTCGTCCATGGTCTTCCGGTAAAGGTCTTCTTGGTCCTTATTAAGAGCCATCTCATTCTCCTTATGATGTTTCCTCATGATGTTTCCTCTATTATTTTAGTTTGAACGTGACCGTGATGGGCTTCCAGACCCGGACTTTGACGCCGCCTTTCTCCGCGGGGCTGAACTTACACTTCCGGACGGCGGCCTCTGCGGCCTTATTGAAGCCGAGGGCGCTCTTCATCCCTCGGACAACGGCGGTCTGGAGGACGTCCCCCGTCTCGGAAACGAGGGCGCTGACCGTGACCGAGCCTTCGATGCGCATGCTCAGGGCCGTCGGGGGATATGTCGGCTCGGCTGTTTTGAGCACTTGTGGCGGAACGTCAACATTCTCGAGGGGCACCAGGTCACCGGCCTTAAGCTTCGCCACCGGCGCCGCAAGAGGATCAGCTGACTCTCCCTGCGATAGGTCCTGGCCTGAGGTTGCGGGCTTGTCTCCGGCCGCGGCGGCCAGGTCCGAAGCGGCCTCTCTTGCGGCGTCGGTCCCGGCGGAATCCGGGACCTGCAATTGCAGCAGCGAGTCGGAATTGGATACCAGCGGCTTGATGTCCTCTACAGCCGGCGGGAGGGCCTCCACGGGCCTCTGTGTTTCCCCGGCAAGAATCGGGGTCTTGCCCGGCTTTTTCCTTTCAGCCCTCTTGCCCGCCTGGCCAACAGCCTGTTGCCGGAGGTCAGGCGGAACGGCCGTTTTTAAGGAGAGTTCGTCCGTTGCAGGCAAGACGGATTCTTGTGCGAGGGTGCGGGATTTTCCAGGCTTCAGGACGAACACCATCGCGCTTGTCAGGATCAGAACGCCTGCGACCGCGCCGAAGATCCTGGGAAAGAAGGGCCGCTTCTTTTTCTCGAGGAATTCTCTGAACACGGGGGGTGGGGTGAAGGCAGGAACATCCACGGCCGCCTCTTTGGGTCTATTTTGAACGACCGATTTCTTCTCTTCGGACCTGGGGGAGGGGGAGGCCGGTGAAGCTTTGGGCGCCGATGGGACGGGGAACGGGGATGGTTTCGGCTCGAGCCTCGCCGGGACCGGCTCGTGCACGGCGGACTTGGGGTCCGGCGACTCGACGGAGGGCTTTTTCTTGCCTGCCTTCAGACCGAACTCGGCCAGCGTACTCCGGAGCATGTTTTCGATTTCGTCCCGCCCCTTGTCCTTTTCCTCCTTGGAGATGGGGTGGCCGGCGGTTTGGAGTTGGGCTCCGGTCGTTACCTGGGCCATGGGAGCAGAGGCCAGGGATTCCATGATCGCCTTGTCAAGGTCGTCCCCTCTTTTCCCCGGCTCCGCCGGAAGGTTGAGGATTTTCCGGATGGAGACCAGGAGATCGGCCGGGTCGAGGGGTTTCTCGAAATAAGCCGATGCCCCGAACGTGCGCAGGGCCTCGGTCTTGTAGACCGTGTCCTTATAGACCCCGGTGACGATGATGACCGGGACTTTCTGAGTGGCGCTTTGGGTGATCCTCGAGCAGAGCTCGAAACCGTGGAGCTTGGGAAGCATGGCTTCCGTGATGATCAGGTCGGGATTCTCGGCCTTGCACTGTTCCAGGCCGGCGGACCCGTCGGCGGCCGTGCTCACGCTGAAACCCTCATTGCGGAGGAACTGGGACAGGAACCGCAGGAACTCCTGGTCGAAATCCACAACGAGAATCTTTTTCGTGCCCATGAACCAAACACCTCTCCCCACGTAGGGTCAAGCTTCCGCGAGCGGCCCGCGCGGGCCGCGCCCTTCATGATACGTAATAGTTATCCGTCCGAGGGAGGATTCGGTCAATCACCCCTAGGGGTGATTCCGAGGAGGATATTTCCTCCCCGGGGTTCGGGCTTTTTGAAACTTTGGGGATCTTGGGTATAATAACGCTTCATCGATAAGGAGTCCATCATGCCCAAAAGATCACCGGTCATCTTTGCCCTCATCGTCCTCTTCTCCGGGTTCGCTGCCTTCGGCCAAGAAACGGAGAGCAGCGTTCCGGAGCTCGAAGCATTCCATGAGATCATTTATCCCATATGGCACACCGCTTACCCCGAGAAGGACATTGCCGCCCTGAAGGGCTTCGTTCCCGAGATCAACAGGCTGGCCGGGGAGATCTTCGAGGCCAAGCTGCCCGGCATCCTCAGGGATAAAGAAGTGAAGTGGCAGGTCGGATTGGCGGAATTTAAGAAATCCATCGAAGCCTACAACGCCGCGGCCGAGGGCACGGACGATCAGGCCCTGCTCGATGCCGCCGAGGTCCTCCACGCCGGGTATGAAATGCTGGTCCGGACGATCCGGCCGGTCCTCAAGGAGATAGACGATTTCCACAAGGTGCTGTACGTCGTCTTCCACAAGTCCCTTCCCGAAAAGATGTTCGCCGAGATCAAGGCCATGAGCGGTGATTTGAAGACCAGGGCCGAGGCCGTCACGAAGGCGACGCTTTCCAAGAGGATGGAGTCCAAATCCGCCATGTTCCAGGCCGCTTCCGCGGATATGCTGAAGGCCGCGATAGAGCTCGAAACGGCATGTCAGGAAGGTGACAACGCCGCCATCGAAAGCGCCGTGCTGACATTACACACGAAATATCAGGCGCTGGAAAAGATCTTCGATTGACGCCGGACCCGGGATTGGCGGCGTCGGGCACGTGCCGGACACGTCACCGGTTCTCGATCAGGACTTGCAGGATCTCCAGCTCATCGGCGTCGAACCAGATCTTGTGGCAGGACAGGCACTTGTCGACCGGGATGAAGTACGAGTAGCTGTAAGGGCGGGCCTTCATCGCGTAACCGCAGGCGGGGCAGGATGGGGGATCAGGCCGCCGGCTTTCCGAGATCTTCCTGGTCTTGACCGGCTGGGAAAGGAACCTCTCTTTGAAATCCATGGCCTTTCTGATCAGGCCCTCCGAGAACGCCACCTCTTTCCTGGCGATGACGCGGTCCATCATCCCCTCGTCGATGAGCTTGCCTCGGCAGCGCGGGCAGAGCTTGACGGCGACGCCTTCATAGAACGTCTCGGCGAGCGGGACCCGGCAACGCGGGCACTTGTTTTCGTGGCCCGGATCGACAGGCCTTTTTCGTCCGGCGTCGCGCAAGGCCAGACGAACCTGGGGAAACTCCCGGGCCTTGGCTTCGACCCCTTCCTGGGAATTCTTGACGACGGTCATGCTGGAGAAACCCGGACGCGAGATCAGCTCGTTGGTCGTCATCGGTCCTTCCCATCCTCCTCCGGCGCTCCGGACCGACCAAGCTTTTGCCTCTCCCGTCCCGGGCGCCTCAGGCGCGGCGGCTTCGGGCTTTTCCTCCGGTCCGGTCGCGGTCGGCTCTGCTTTCACCGTCATTTCCTCGAAGGAATACAGGATCTCCCGGGCCTTCTCCCGGTTCTGCCGGCTCTCCCAGACATCCCGGATGATCCGATCGGGCTTTTTGCCGGCCATGGCGGCCAGGGCCCCGATCCGTTTCATAAGCGGGGGGTGAGAATTGAAGAGCAGGCCGAAGAAACCATCCGGAATGTTCGGAGATTCAGGGGCCACGATGAAGAGCGGGCCGTAAGAAGCGGAGAAATCGCCGACGAACGAGTTTTGGATATGGGCTTTATAGATGGCCCTGGCCAGGGAGGAAGGATCCCTCCCGAACTCTACGGCCGCGGCGTCGGCCAGGAGCTCCCGCTCCCGGCTGATCAGCGTGCTTAAGAGACGCATAACGAAGGATGAAATGGCGGCGACGGCAAAGACGAGCGTCGGACCGCCGCCCCCTCCGCGGGTCCTCCGTCCCAGGAAGCCGGGCTGCGGCTCGAATAGCTCGGGTTCGAGGGCCTCCTTGAGCTTCTCGAATAAATTAGCTAGGGAGCAGACGAGCGTCACATAGAAGGCGTCCCCGCGGGCGATGTGGGCCAACTCGTGGGCGGCCACAGCCTGGAGCTCGTCCCTCGTGCATTCGGCCAGCAGTCCTTCGGTGATCGCGATCGCCGGTGTCTTGTCGGCTTGGACAAGGGCCATGGAATTGATCGCGAACGCCGGAATCATGTAGGCGTCGACCTTAGGGACGCCGGCCGCGATGCGGATCTCGTCGAGCGTGTTCAGGAACTGCTTGTGGTAGCGGTCGGCCGGATCGGGCGGCCGGGCATCGAGGCGCTTGAGGATATAGGCGGCGCCGAACCTCCGGGCGTCTTGGAAGTGGAACCAGGCGATGAGGGCCGAAGCCAGGAGGTCGAAGCCGAGGAGCTTCCAAATAAAGGGGCCCGTCCAGAAGCCTCGTCCCGTACTGAAGAATCCAAGGCTCAAGACCACGGCCAGGGAGACGAGGCCGACAGCCGCGAAGTAGAAGAAGATGAGCGCGGTGAAGACGAAGAGGCTCTTCTTCCACTGCAGGCTCTGGATCTCGTAAAAATCTTTATTAATCCGGGCCATTGTTATTCCAATAGTATATGAAAAATCCCGGTTTCTGCAATGTCGAGC
This sequence comes from uncultured Eubacteriales bacterium, assembly GCA_964607985.1. GTDB lineage: Bacteria > Acidobacteriota > Aminicenantia > Aminicenantales > Saccharicenantaceae > JALHVH01. The sequence goes on along the minus strand of CAZSMW010000247.1, from coordinate 15,341 downwards.
AGGGGTCGGGTCTTGCCTTTGGATAATATTGTCCCATATCAAGACCTGGCACCTCTCTTTATCGTATAATGGAACGATGAAGATCGAGAATGCGCCGTTCACGATGATGGAGTGGGACAAAGTCCCGGCGGAAGAGCATAAAGGGGAGGAGGGGACGTCGTTCTGGCGTGTCGGAGGAAGCGGAAACGCGCGCGTCCGGATGGTCGATTACTCGGCCGGGTATAAGGCCGACCATTGGTGCAGCCGTGGCCACGTCCTGCTCGTCCTCGAAGGCGAGATCGTCCTCGAGCTCAAGGATGGCCGGACGTTCCCGCTTGGACGCGGCATGGGTTTCCAAGTCGGCGACGACGAGCGGAATCCCCATCTCGTCCGGACGTCGGCCGCCGCCCGGGTGTTTATCGTAGATTGATGCTTAATCAAAACGGGCTTGAGCGGAAAATCGGCCTCTTCCCGCTGACCAACATCGTCGTGGCCAACATGGTCGGGGCCGGGATCTTCACGACCTCCGGCCTGCTGATGAGGGATTTGAGAAGCCCCCTGATCATGCTCGGCCTTTGGACGATCGGTGGGACGATCGCCCTCTGCGGTGCCCTCTCTTATGGCGAGCTCGGCGCGGCCATCCCCCGGGCCGGGGGCGAATACGCGTTTCTCTCGGAACTCTTCCATCCTCTTCTCGGCTTCCTGAGCGGTTGGGCCTCGTTCTTCGTCGGCTTCTCGGCGCCCATCGCCGCTTCGGCCATTGGCTTTGCGGAGTATTTTTCACGCGCTTTTCCCGGGCTGCTCCGCTTCGGGCTCCTGCCGGAAGCTGTCGAGGCGGTCGTCCTCAAGAAGGCCTGGGCTTGTCTTGCGATCCTCCTCTTTACGCTCATCCATGCGCGCGGCATCGAGCTCGGGACCAAGGTCCAGAACTTCCTGACGATCGGCAAGGTCATCCTGATTGCGGGCCTTGTTGCGGCGGGCTTGGCCTCCGGACATGGGAGCTGGTCCCACTTTGCCCAGGGGGAGAGTTTCCGTTTCGACTTTGCCGGTTGGAAGAGCGCCGGCCTCGGGCTGATGTGGATCATGTTCGCCTACAGCGGCTGGAACGCTTCGGCTTATATCGGGTCGGAAGTCCGAGAACCCGGCAAGAACCTGCCCCGTTCCCTCATCCTGGGGACAGGGCTCGTCATTCTGCTTTATGCCGGGCTCAACATTTTCTATCTCTATGCCATCTCGCCGGCCCAAATGAGCGGCGTCATCTCCGTCGGAGGGCTCGCCGCCGGAAACGTCTTCGGCCCGTCCTTCGACGGCGTCCTGTCGGTCCTGATCGCGTTCGCGCTCTTCTCTTCCCTCAGCGCTTTTATCATCCTCGGCCCAAGGGTTTATTACTCGATGGCTCGGGACGGCCATTTCTTCCGGTCCGTCGCGAAGGTCCACCCGGTCTTCGGCGCCCCCTCGAGATCGGTCATCCTCCAGGGCCTCATCTCGATGGCCATCGTCCTCTCGGGGTCGTTCGACCAGATCCTGACCTACATGGGCTTCTCGCTCGGGATCTTTCCCATCTTCGCCGTCCTGGGCGTCTTCAAGCTCCGGAAGCAGGGGAGGAGCCCCCACAAGATGCCCGGTTACCCGGTCGCCCCTGCCGTCTTCGTTCTGACCGGTGTCTTGATCCTTGTTCTGGGCTTCCTTCGGAGCCCGGGCCCTTCGGGAGTGGCCGTATTAACGGTGGCCGCCGGCATCCCGGCCTTTTATTTTTTCAAGAAAAAGTATAGATTGCCTATGATAAAGGACCTAACCGATGACGAGTCGAAAACCGCGTCTTAGATGCGCCTTCCACCTCAGCCTGTTCGTCCTGATCATGGCCGCGGCCTTAAGCGCCCTGCCCGCTCCCGTGAACGGCCCGCAAGCCGCCGCCACGGATCTTGATGCGAAGGTCCGGAGCTTTCTGATGGGGCACAGGGACCAATGGCGGGACGAGAACGTCACCGAAAGCGACGGCATGTTTCTCTATGATTTTGTCCTGCGGCACAAGTATACGAAGGCCCTCGAGATCGGGACCTCGACGGGGCATTCGGGCATCTGGATCGCCTGGGCCCTGAGCAAGACCGGGGGGAAGCTTGTGACGATCGAGATCGACGAAGCGAGGCACGCTAGGGCGGTCGAGAACTTCAAGGAGGCGGGCCTCGATGCCTACGTCGACTCCCGGCTGGCCGACGCCCATGAGGAAGTGCCCCTGCTCAAGGGGTCCTTCGATTTCGTCTTCGTGGACGCGGACAAGGAGTGGTACCAGAACTACTTCAAGATGCTCCTGCCTAAACTTGACCCTGGAGGCTGTTTCGCAGCCCACAACGTCCTCAACCTGGAGTTCATGCACGGCATCAAGGAATTTCTCGATTACGCCCGGAGCCGGCCCGAGATCGAGACGACCGTCGAGCGGACCAGCGGCAGCGGGATATCCCTGAGTTTCAAGAAAAGACCGATTTAGGAGGCCGGCGTCCATGAGCCGCAAGATTGGGATCGGGCTCATCCTGTTCACGCTTGTCCTCGGCGCGGTCGCGGTTCATCTTTTTCGGGGAGACCGCCCGGTTCCCTCACAAGAGACCGTCCGGGCCCACTTCCGGCGAACCCTTCCCGCCCCTGACGAAATCACGGTCCGTAATGTTGTTGACGTCCCCGTCCATTATGGGATCGTCCCCCATGGTTCGAAGTCCGCTCCCGAGAGCCGGACCATCCTGGCCGGGGCCGTCGACCGCCACCGGGCTAAAGGCCTCCTCATCATCAGCTTCGAACGGACGGGACGGACGATCACCCGGTCGCTGACGCCGGGACGGGCTTATTCCTTTCGATCCGACGAATACGATCTCCTCGAGATCTGGCTCGGTTCGCACGGCCGGGAGGACGCGGAAGACCTGGCGCCCTTCGTTGCGACGCCCCGGGCTGTCGTGGACAGGATGCTTGAGATGGCGATGGTGGGTCCGGACGATATTGTCTATGATATCGGCTGCGGGGACGGCAGAATCGTCATCACGGCCGCCGAGAGGTTCGGGGCGCGAGGGGTCGGTATTGATATCGACCCGGAGCGCATTCGCGAGTCCCGGGAAAACGCAGCCAAGGCCATGGTGGAGCACCTGGTGACCTTCCTCCTGGAGGACGCCACTCGAACCGACATTTCAAAGGCCACGCTCGTGACCCTCTACCTCCTGCCGGAGTCCAACGGCCGCTTGCGGCCCAAGCTCGAGAAGGAGCTCCGGCCCGGGACTCTGGTCGTGTCCCATAACTATACCATCCCGGGCTGGGAGGCGAAAGAAATCGGTTCCGAAAAGATCAAGGACGGCCTTGATAAGGAGCACTCGATCTATCTTTACAAAAAATAGCCTATCTTTTTTTAATGTGGATCCCGCCGCCGGACGTCCGGAGGTAGAGCTCCGGGCCGCCGCCGTTGATCTTGGCTTGGAGCGAGCTGCGGTCGATTTCGCCCTGGATGGTGACCGGGAAGTCGGTCGAGACGTGGCCACCGCTGGCGTGGGCGTTGACGTCCATAGCGATGTCGGCGGCGAGGGTCACTGTGATGCTCCCTCCCGACGTGGACAAGGAGCAACGGGACTTGGGCTGGCTCGAGATGGTAGCCGTCACGGAGCCGCCTGACGTATCGGCCCGGAGAGCTCCCATGACCTCCTCGGCGGTGATGCTGCCGCCTGAGGTGTCCGCGTCAACGTCGCCCCAGGCTTTGTTGATGCGTATGCCGCCGCCGGACGTCCTGGCCAGGATACTGCCCTTGGTCTCCTCGATCCGGATGTCGCCGCCGCTCGTGCGGACGTCGATGTTGCCGTCCGCGAAACCGACTTCGATACTGCCGCCGGATGTGTTGCCCTGGACGTTCCCCGTAATCTTGTCAAAGTGGAGACTTCCGCCCGAGGTCTTACTGACGACTTCGCCTTTGAGGTCCATCACGGTGACACCACCGCCGCTTGTCCTGAGGTCGGCGTTGTAGGCGGACGGCACGGTGATGATGAACCGGATCCTGAGCTTGTTCCAGAAATTGTCGAAGAGGCGGCCGAGCCCGTGCTTATCATATTCACCGGTCACGTAAACGTCGTTTCCCCTCTGTTCGAAGTTCAGCTTGAAGTCGTCAAGAACCTTCTCGTCGTGGCCGTTCCCGACCTCGCGCTCGACCGTGATGTCGACGGCCCCGGCCGGGGCGCCCCGGACCTCGACAGAGCCGATGTCCGTGTCGAGGACGAGTTTCCCGCCGGGTTCGACCTTGAAGGATTTCGTGATCGTGTTGTCTTGGCCGGCATACGCCAGGCCTGCGGTGACGAAGGCCAGTGCAGCCGAGAAAACGACCGCCTGACGGACTTTCCTGGTTGATCGCGTCATGTTTTCCTCCTGTTCATCCGAGACAAGGACTCATGCCCTTCATTCCATCTGACGCTTGACGAAGCCAAAAGGTTCCCTTGCTGCCTACTTTGGGGTAAAATACGTCCGATGAACCCGCTGAAAACATTCATTCTTGCCGCCGCGTGCTTTGGTTTGGCCTTCTGCGCCACCGCCCGGAAAAGTCCCAAGGTCGACAACGAAAAGGACCCTCAGTACCAGTATGAAAAAGCCGTCATCGCCATGAAGTACGGACTGCCGGAACAAGCCATCGATTACGTGAACCTGGCCTTGTCCCTCGACCCCCGCCATTATCAGTCTCTGGACCTGTTGGGCCTGATTCATCTCCAGGCCAAGGATTACCGTCAGGCGGCTGACGCTTTAGAGAAATGTCTGGAGGTCAAGCCGGACTTTATCGATGCCATCAACCGGCTCGGCACGACCTACTACGAGTTGGGCGAGAAGGACAAGGCGGAACAGGCATACCAGAAATCGTTGGCCTTGGACGGGAACGCGTTCGCGAGCTTCAACCTGGCCAAGCTCAGGCTGGAAGAGAACAAGCTTCAGGACGCCTTGGATTACGTCGACAAGTCCATCCAGAAGGTCGGCCGCCAGGCGGGGGCATACAATCTCAAGGGCGTCATCCTCAACCAGATGGAGCGCTATCCCGAGGCCATCTCGAGCTTTCAGACGGCCCTCGCTCTTACACCCAACGACGTCAACGTGAACGTCAACCTGGGCATCGCCCTCATGAACGCCCGCCAATACGACAAATCCCTGGAAGTTCTCGAAAAGACCCTTCCCGGCATCAAGGACACGCTGCTGCGGAACAAGGTCAACGAGTCTATCAAAGCGCTCAAGGAAGCGAAGTAGGGGCCATCCGGACGTAGCCGATCAGGGCATCGACGATCTTGATCATACTCGTTCCCGCGGTCGTTTTTTATTCCGCGTTTCACTTGGATCGCCAAGATGATGATTTTCATGATAACGCGTGACGCGCCGTTGCCGATTCTCGGGCTTTTAGGTATAACATAGGGCTGACACCGATCCTGCGCGCCCGTAGCTCAGCTGGATAGAGCGATGGACTTCGAATCCAAAGGTCGGGTGTTCGAATCACCCCGGGCGCGCCAGCTTCCGCTCATCCGGGAGTCCCGGAACTAGAAGATTCGTCTCCGGACGTGCGGAAGACCTTCTTTATGATGTAGCCCTTTTGTTCGCCGTACTCCAGATTCTTAAGAAGCTTCTCCGCCTGTTCGGGGGTTTCCGGCCGTGCCGGACCGGCCAGGACCCGGACCGCCTGGTTGCGGCCGTGGGCCTTGGCGTAATAGAGGGCCTGGTCGGCCGTCTGTCCGCTTTTCCGCTCATTTCCCTGACCTCTCTTAACAGCCATGATATATCCCGGGGGGAAAAGGCGTCAAGCGGATTTATGCGCTTCGGGCGGCGAATCCGAAAACGGGAGAATCCGGACCGGTTCCGGTTTTTTTAGGGGAACGATTGCCCGCCGGCCTTATTTGGGTTATCATAATACAACCTACGGCCGAAGAAGGGAGATTGTCATGATCGCTAAGGAAATCCTGGCGGGGCTCGAGCTCTTCGAAGGCTTGCCCGACGACGCCCAAAGTGCGATTTCCGCCTTTTCGAAGGAGTTGTCCTTCGCCGCCAAGACGACCATTTTTTCCCCGGAACAATCGTCCAAGCAGATCTTCCTGCTTATGCAGGGATCGATCCGTTTGACCATATTCGCCTCTTCTCTTTCCGAGCCGGTGACCGTCGGGGTGCTGAAAACGCCGGGCCAGGCGTTCGGTTTTTCCTCGGTCGTCGGGCAGGGCTACTATAACAGTTCAGCCGAAGCGCTCACCGACGTCCGTGTCATCTCCGTCGAAGGCCGATCCTTGATGGATTATCTGGATAAAGAACCTGCGGTCGGCTATACCGTCATGAAACGCCTCGCCCATGTCATCAGCCGCCGCTTGGGGGTGATGCGCAGACTGTTGCTCGAGACCATCATCGATTATGAGAGACAGGCCAGCTCCATCGATGAAAACTAGATCCGCTCTCCCGTGAACGGGTGGCCTTGGCTCCGATTCCGTGACCCGAGAACGAGAGTCTCGGCCGGCGCCTTTCCGGTTTGCGCATGATGGGTAAATCGAATACAATCCGTCCGGACCCGAGAAAGGAGGCGTCATGAAAAGAAATACCACAAGGATCCTTTTGTTTTCCGTACTATTGTTGGGGCTTTCAGCCCTTTCCAGTTCACAAACCCCGAAAAAACTGAAGGTCTTCATCTCGGTGGACATGGAGGGGATCAGCGGACTGGTGACGAGCGAGGAAACCAGCGAAAAAGGCCCGGATTATCAACTTTTCCGTCAGCTGATGACAGAGGAGGCGAACGCCGCCATCGAAGGGGCCCTCGAAGCGGGCGCGACCGAGATCGTGGTCAGGGACGCCCACGGTAGCGCGAGGAACATCCTCCCGCAGCTCCTTAACCCCGAAGCCAAGCTCATCCGGGACTGGTCCGGAGGCCCGTTAGACATGATGGAAGGGATCGACAAGACGTTCGACGCTGCGATGATGATCGGCTATCATGCCCGGGCCGGGACCCCTGACGGCATCCTCAAACACACCATCTCCGGAACGATCTTCGACCTCAAGCTCAACGGGAAAGCTGTTCCCGAGGCCGGGCTTAATGCCGCGATCGCCGGATATTTCGGCGTTCCCGTCGTGCTCGTCTCGGGAGATCTGGCGGCGGCCAGGCAGGCCAAAGAACTCCTGGGCGAGGTCTCGACCGTCGCCGTCAAGGAAGGTATCGGAAAGGCGGGGAGGATGCTCCATCCCGAGAAAGGCCGGAAGCTCATCAGATCGGCGGCCGCGGACGCCCTGAAGAACCTGGCCAGATACAAACCGTATGTCCTGACCGACCCGATCACCATGGAGATCACCTATACAAGGGAAGACCTGGTGATCAAACCGGCCCAGTACCCGGGCGCGAAAAGGACCGGGGAACGTTCGGTGGCGTTCACTCATAACGACCTTCTGGAAGTCCTGAAATTTTATCTTGTTGCCGCGGAATAATATATCATGATCGAAATAAAGGGGGTGACCGATGCTCAAAGACATCATTAAAAAAGAGATCGTCGAGACCATCACGAGCGCGAAGTTCGTCTTTACCTTCCTTCTCTGCGCCGTCCTGATTCTGCTCTCGGTCTATACGGGCCTTTCAAATTACAGCTCCGACCAGAAGGAATATTCCGCGGCCGTGGCCCTCAACAAGAAGAACCTGGAGAGCCAGCCGAGCTACACGGCTCTGGCCGGTCTCGGGACAAAGATCAACAGGTCGCCCCAGGTCCTGAGCGCCATCACCAGCGGCGTGAACGAGGCTGTCGGACGCGTGGCCTCGGTCAACATTGCCTACGACCCGAACCTGATCGATTCTAAATATGAAGCCAATCCCGTGTTCTCGGTGTTCGGCGCCCTGGACCTGACCTACATCGTCAAGATCGTGCTCAGCCTGTTCGCGATCCTCTTTACCTATGATGCCATCGTCGGCGAGAAGGAAAAGGGAACGCTGAAGCTGACCCTGTCCAACAAGGTCCCCCGCGATCGGCTGATCCTGGGCAAGGTCATCGGGGGCTTCATCAGCCTGCTCATCCCGCTGGTCATTCCCCTCATCCTGAGCCTGCTCCTCATCCTGGTCTATCCGAACATCTCGTTCGCCGGAGAGGACTGGATCCGACTGCTCCTGATGTTCTTCATATTCTTCCTTTACCTTTCGGTCTTCTTCACCCTCGGTCTCCTCGTCTCGGCCCGGACGAGCAAGAGCTCGACCAGCTTCCTCATCCTGCTCTTCATCTGGGTGACGTTTGTCACGATCATTCCCAAGGTCGCCGTCGTGGGGGCTGCCCGGCTGAACCCCATCCCTTCGGTCCATGAGATCACGGCCAAGAAGGACGCTTTTCTTCAGCAGATTCAAGGGAGTGCTCAGAAAAAGGTGATGGATTGGGTCAAAGGGAATTCTCCCAAGCCCGGCGAGGACCAGAAGGCCTTTCAGGAGAAGTTTAAAAAATGGCTGGAAGACTTCCAGCAGGAGGCGACCTCGCAGATCGACGCCAACAACGCGGCTCTCGAGCGGGACTACCAGCTCAAGAAGAACGCCCAAGTGCGGTTGGCCATCAACTTTTCCCGGATATCCCCCGCCTCGGCCCTGATGTTTTCGACGATGAGCCTGTCCCGGACCGGCCTCGATGAGCACGAAAGGTTTTTGGCCGCCGTCCGCGCCTATAAACCCATCTTCGCCAAATGGGCCAACGCCAAAATGATGAGGAACATCAACTTCCAGACGGGCGAAGCCGCGAGCAAGGTTGTCCTGGACGACATGCCCCAGATGACGTTCGATTCCGAGACGATCGGCACGTCGTTCGCCCGGACGCTTCCCGATTTTGGGCTGATGTTCTTTCTCATCATCGTCTTCTTCGCCGGGGCGTATGTGTCCTTCCTGAAATACGACGTGCGCTGAAAGGTCACCCATGTTAGAAGCCATCAATCTCACCAAGATATACGAAGACGGGCTGCTGGCCCTCGATCACCTGAACCTGAAGGTCGAGCCGGGCGAGATCTTCTGCATGTTCGGCGCCAACGGCGCCGGGAAGACGACGGCCATCAACCTCTTCCTGAATTTCATCCCGCCGTCTGAAGGGACCGCCTTGATCGAAGGTATCGACGTCGTAAAAGAGCCCCTGCGCTCCAAGGACTACCTGGCGTTCGTCTCGGAAAACGTCATGCTTTACGCGAACTTCACCGCCTTCCAAAACCTGGATTACTTTACCAAGCTGGCCGGAAAACGCGGGCTGACCAAGGTCGACTACGCCAAGGCCCTGAAAAGCGTCGGTCTCCAGGACGAGGCGTTCGAGATGCGCACCAAGAACTTTTCCAAGGGGATGCGGCAGAAACTGGGATTGGCCATCGCGGTCGTCAAGGACGCCCCGAACATTCTCCTCGACGAACCCACCTCCGGACTTGACCCGAAATCCGGCCAGGAGTTCCTGAACCTGCTGATCAAGATGCGGAACGAGGGGAAATCCGTCTTCATGTCCACCCACGATATCTTCCGGGCCAAGCTGATCGCGGACCGGGTCGGGTTCATGAAGAAGGGAAAACTCGTGATGCTGAAAACGCGCCAAGAGCTCGAAGGAGAGGACCTGACCGAGCTCTACATCCAGTACATGGAAGAGCGGGAAAGCTGAATCTTATTTGATCGTCAGCACCTGCCCGGCCGAATAAGCCGCGAACTCCGGCGCGTACATGGATTGGAGCGTCGCCGGCGCGGCCTTGAAGACCCCGGCCATGGCACAGCGCAGTCTGTGCTTGAGCGTGTATTCGCCCTGGGGCAGCCATTCCACGAAGAAGTTCGTCCCGCTGTCGCGGATCTCCTCGTAGCGGACGAGCCCGAGGTCCCACTTATAGCCCGAGATGAGCGTCACCGGTTCGCAGCCGGAAGGCCGCGGGTCGCGCAGGTGGACATATTCCGCCGGGTGGCGCGCCCGTATGGAGAGTTGAACTTCGATCTCGTCGCCGACAGCCAGCGGCTCCCCATCCGCCAGGGGTTTCAGCACGACCTCGTCGCCTCTCTTAAGCCGCCGGAAATAGCTCCGCTCGACGCCGAAGAGATCGCCTTCGCCTTTCTCGGGCATCCTCTCCGTGCTGAAATGCCATGTCGCCGAGGCGAAAGCCATCCCTTTGCCGTCCTTCCGGACACGGACCGTAGCGCAATCCGGTCCGACCTTGTCGCCGGGAATCACGACCTGGTTCTTCTTTCCCGTATACTTGTCAGGTTCGAACGTGAAGGTCGTTTGGGTATGGCAGGCGTCGACCAGGACCGATTCCCGGACCCCCAGTGCGCCCGTCGTCTTCAGGAAATAAGCCACCGAGTAAATGACCTCGGCCGTTGCCCTTGTGGATTTCCAATGGTTGAGCTTCTTGTTGAGGAAGAGCCATTGGACGAGGCCTTCGGACCGCATGTCCTTGGGCTCGAGCTCCATGAGCGTCCGCAGGGCGAAGGCGTGGGTTTCGATGGTGTCGTTATACCAGAGCCATCCCCGGTCCTCGGGTGCCCAAGATGTCCCTTCGTCCACGGTCGTCTTGGCCGAATCCATGACGCTGTCCCAGACGAGGACCGCGTCCTTGGGCCGCCGCGCCCGGTTCAACGTGAGCGCCAGGAATCCTTTGAGGTAGGGCGAGTGTTCTTTCCAGTGGCGGAAGGAGAAGTCAAGCATCCGCGTCCGCTCGGCGTCCGTGAAAACGCCGCCCGTCCACGAAACGTCGGGGAAGCTGCTGAGCGTGTAGTTCAGGAAGGTGACGAATTCCCAACCGACGTCGTGGGTCATGAGATCTTTGACGATCTCGTCAAGATAATGGCGATGGAGATAGGCGAAGGCGCGCACCACCGGGTCCTTGGGGACGACGACGCCGAACTCGAGCGCCTTGGAGAAGCCGTGGACGATGTAGAGCGTCATGTACGGGGACGGCGGGCCGCCCGGCCACCAAGGGAAGGCTCCCAGGGAGGTCTGTGCCTTGAGCAGCTTGGCCAGCGACACTTCCCTCTGGGCTTTGGCCACGCGGGGATCGAGCACTTTTTCCGCGCCTAACCCTTCGTCTTTGCCGCCGCGGGCCATGGTCAGCCATGGGGTCTCCTCAAGGGCCATCTTGCGGTTGGGGTCGGCCGCGTCGAATGATTCGGTGACCGTCTCCCGCTTGCTCAAAGCTTCCGCCATGCGCGCGACCTGGGGATATTTATCGTAGAGGCTTGTCAGGATGCCCGTCGAGAGGAAACGGTTGAGGGTCTGCTCCGTGCATTCGTAAGGATAGTTAATGAGGTAGGGGAGGGCTTCGAGGAGACCGTAGAAGAGCTGGGCGTCGACCGTGACCACGAGCTGTTCCTGGATGCGGCTGGGGTCGTCATTCTTCGCCAGGTCCGCGAAGTTGAGCTCGCGCATCTGCCCTTCCTTGAGCGTCGCGAAGCGGGACTGGACGAGGTGCATCCTTCCGGGCAGGACCGGGAGCGGCCGCAGTTCGCCGTCGGCGAAGGCCCCGGCTTTGGCCGTGACTTTGAAGGCAACGGTGCCGACGCGCGCCGGCGCCGCAAGGGCGAACGTGACCGCCGAGCCGCCTCCCGGTTTGACGGTGAAAGGCCGGGCGGGAACGATCTCGGGTAAGCCGAACACGGGCGCCAGGTTCTCGTTCGTCGCGGGATCGAAGATCTCGAGCGCGACACTCCCGGCGAGGTCTGTTTCACCGGCGTTATTGACCACGACCTTGAGCTCGGCCCGGTCGCCTTCGCGGAAGAACCGCGGCAGGTAAGGCCGGACCATGAGCTCCTTGACCGTGCGGGCCTCTTTTTCGAGGCTGCCGCCCATGAGATCCTTGGTTACGCCGTGGACGAAGACGCGCCAGCCGGTGACGGAATCGGGGACAGTGAACTCGACCATCGCGCTTCCGTCCGGCCCTGTGAGGAGATGGGGTTGCCAGAAGGCCGTCTCGGCGAAGTTGGAGCGCAACGGGGCCTGTTCCGCGCCCTCTGCGGGAGCGGCTGCGGACCCTTTGTCTTTACCGACGGCCTGGTCGGCCATTGTATTCAAGGCCTCTTCCTTGACCTCTCTGGACTGGGCCGCAGGCGACGGGACGATGCCGCCCACGATGCCTTTCGTCATGGCGTACCGGCGTTCGCCCGGCCCACCGATGCCATATCCGCCGAGTGCCAGGAGATAGTCCGGCCGGAACGTGGGATAGCCGGGGATGTTTATAAATCCATAATCCTCCGAGAAGGCGTGGACTGCCGTGCCGAGCGCGGCGTCCCACGCCGCCGTTCCCGCCCGCCAGGGGTATAGGTTCGCGACGCGGGGAGGGTTGTGCGGCGTGAAGAGATCAAGGCTGCGGTCATACATGTAAGCCAGAACCTCGGCGGCTCCCCGGACGGCGGGCCCTCCGCCGGGCGTTTTGACCGTGACCCTCCAGGTCTCCCGGCCTCCCGGCGAGAGCTTGTCCCGGAAAGACGAGAACGCGATGTCGAGAAGCTTATTGTCCCAAGGGACGAAGACCTGGGCCTCCTGGCTGATGAATTGATGGTCCTTGAGCGTCGAGAGCCGGGCCCCGAAGCCGCCTCGGAGCTCCTCCGTGACCGGGATCTCCAGGACGCCTCCGTCCTCCCGGGTGTCGATCCAGCGGCTTTCCCAGACTTCGCCGCCCTTGAAGGTCTCGAAGAGGAGGGGCTGATCCGCCCAGCCGCTGTGAACGAGAAGGCGGGCGGTCCCGCCCACTTGGACGGATGTCCTTTCAGCGCTGAGAACTAAAGGCAATTGGGCAGCCGCCCGCGCGCCCGCGACCAGGAAGTCGAGGCTATCCTTGCAGACGGCGCCGAAGTCGTCCTTTGTTTCATAGAGCAGCCGGTAGGCTCCTTGATCCAGCCCCCTCACCTTCACCTTGGCCGTTCCGTTTAGATCGTGCTCCGCGGACCCGCTCGCTGCTTCTCTGCCATCTTTCCAGAGGCGGAGGATGCTTTCCGGGGGAGGGGTTTGCTCCCAACGGGGACGCAGGATGTCGCCGGGCGTTTGATAAGCTTTCGGTTCTTCCAAATTCGGCGGTCCCGGAAGCGGCTGCTCGGAGGGGAGGAGAGTCGTTTCCGGCTGGACGAGCCTGACGACCCGCCACGTTCCCTTCCCCGCTTTCGGGACGCCGTCGAGGTCGGCGCGGCTGATCGTAAAAAAGCATTCCGCGTCCTTTCTGAAGAATCCGGTCTCCGCCGCCAGGCTCGCCTCGACGTTGACGAAACCCAGTCGGAAGGACCGTGAAGCAGAGCGGGTTTCGCCGCCTTCGTCGGTCACGTCCACGGAAAGGGTATAGCGGTAGGACAGGCCGGAACCCGGCTTGGCCTTTCGTTCGTCGGCCCCCGGAGTGAAGTTCATCTCGAAACTGCCGTCTTCCTTGAGCGGTCCTCTCCCTCCCGACACGATCTGGCCTTGGCCTCCATCCGTCCGCCACCACCACCAGCGGGGATAGACCGGCTCGCGCTTGACCTGCCAGACGACCTGGCCCGAAGCGACAGGAAGCCCGAAATAATAGCGGGCTTCGCTCTTGAGAACGGCCGCCCGGTTCAGGCGGAGGGGCTTGTCCGGGTCCTTGACGGCGACTTCGAAGGTCGGCCGTTTGTACTCCTCGACCCGGACCTGAGAGAGCCCGTTCGGAGAGGCGCGCAAACGCCAGGCGCCGAGCGGCCTTCCAGCGGCCGGAATGACGAATTCGCCGCTCGCCGTCCCGAAGGCGTTGGTCGTCTTCACGGCTTCGGCCACCCGCTCGCCGTTGATGTCCTCGAGCCAGACCGAGGCCGAAGCGTTCGCGGCCGGACGGAGCCGGCCAAGGTCGGCTCGGCCCTGATAAGCGAGGATCTTCCAATAGAGCTTCTGCCCGGGGCGGTAGATGCTCCGGTCCGTGTAGATGAGGGCCGCCACCGTTTCCCCCGGCGTCGAACGTCCGTAGAGATAGAGATAATCCGAGTCCAGGATGATGTCGTTCCCCTTGCCCGCAAGCAGGAAATACGGGCCCGTTCTTTCTCCGGGCGCGAAATGGGCGCGGCCTTGAGCGTCAGTGGTCAGCGAATTCGCCCGGGAGTGGCCTTTCTGCCAATCGAACGCATATAGGTCAACCCTGGCCCCGGTGACCGGGCTGCCTGTATCGCCCGAGAGGACGAGCACGTCCTGGCCGCCCTCTGCAGCGCCGCGCTTGAGAAGGACGATGTCGCCGACGATGACATTAAGGGCCCGGATACGGTTCTCTTCCTTGCCGAAATTCTCGCGGGCGGAGGCGGCCACGAGGTAAAGCCCGGGTGCCAACCCGGCGGGAAGGTTTACGTAGGTCATGTGTTCCCGGTAATCCGGGGTCGGAGGGAGGGCGGCCGACCAGGCGGCGGCCGGCCGGCGCCTCTCCATGACCAGTTGGGCCTCACGCCATTCGGGGAATAGATTGTAGTCCTTGGAGGTCCGGATCCGCTCCATCAGGTCGACCGGATAGGCCCGGAAGAAAAGGCGCCCCAGGTTCCGGTGTGTCGCCCGGACCGACCGTCGTCCCGGGGCGTCGGTCCTCATGGCCTCGACGGAAAAATCGGGCGATTCGATGCTCTTGACGATATGTTGACAGCGCTGTCCGCCGGGGGAATCGGGGAAGGCCTCGGTCCCTTCGAGGGCCAGGTTGCGGGCTTGGACGAGGGCGTCGGGAGAATTCCCTTCGCGCGTGAACTCCGCGAGAAGGGCCTGGCCCCAGGCCCACCAAGCGTAGGAACGATAACGGCCCAGGGAATCAGCCAGGCTCTTTCCGATCCGATCGCGATCATCCTCCTGCGTGAAGGATTCATTCAGGGCGCGAAGACGCTCCAGGCGCGCTTCCAGGGCCGCTTCAGTCCGGTTGGACTTCCGGCACCAGGTCTCGTGCTCGCCGAGGAGGGCACAAAGCCGTTCGAGAGGGTGAGCGGCGGCGGCGTGGAGGACAGCCGAGGCCGTTTTTTCGTCCGCGGACCGTTCCAGGAACGCGTCCAGGTCCAGGAGGTAGGTCTCGTTGGACTGCCGGGGTGTCCAAAAATCCGTGTCCATGAGGAGCGAGGCCGTCAGGTAGGCAACGGCGTCCCTCAGCGTGTCGCGGATTCCGGCGGGATAATCGCCCGGGCTCCAGAAGTCCGGAAATTCCTTGGCTTTGCTATCCGCGAGGCGGTCCCGGTCGTCCCAAACCTTCATCAATGAGCTCCAGGCTTCCTGATAGATCTGGTCTTTGGTCCACGATTTGAGATCGACAGGTCCTTTCGCCTCAACGCGTTCGCGCCGGTTGATCTCCCAGGAATAGGCGCTGTGGTAGGTCACAAGGGACTGGGCGAAGAAGAGTTCCAGCATGTCCCGGAGGATCGGATCCTTGGGCCAGGGCTCATCCCTGAGAAAGCGGACGGCGGTTTCGTA
>CAZSMW010000246.1:0-3457 GCA_964607985.1 uncultured Eubacteriales bacterium | reverse complement strand
CGGGCCCGGGATCTCGCCCGGGCCTCGTAGATCTCTTCGACCATTGCGTCGATCTCGGAATCGAAATCTTCCGGAGGAGGGGCGACAGACGCCAGCCCGCCGGTGGCACCGGCCGCGCGCTGCTCCCAATCCTCATAGGGCACGAGGGCGGCAACGGGTTTCCCACGCTTTGTGATCACGATGTGTTCCTTCAAATGGATAAGACGCTCGACGAGGCCCGAGAGTCTCGCCTTGACCGTGGTTAAAGGAATCGTTTCCATGAATTTGCCCTCATCTAATAATATGGTCAAAATGACCAGATTTGTCAATAGATCTCGCCCGACCCCCCGACTTCTTTTTCGAGCGCCCTCCGGACCAACCGGTTCAACGATATCCCCTCGCTGATCGACTTTCGCACGGCCCGTTTGTGAAGGTCGGGAGATACTCTTACGTTAAAAGTCCCCTTATAGGACCTTTGAAAAGACGCCTCCGCCAGGGCCTTTGCCTCATGCCTTTACCGCCTGAAAGGGCTTGAATTATTTCCTAACCTTATCTTAACCCGGCGTTATAGTCGAAGTGCAAAATCAACAGGGGTTGACGGGAAAATGTTTATTTTCCCTGCTCGGCAGCGCGTTCACGGAGAATCGAGGCCGCTTGCTTGAGAATGTGGTATCCATCGAGCTTTTTCGAAACCGGCGCCGGGCGACGGCTAATGGCCCTTTGGCCCTGCGCTTATTAATATTTCTTCGAATCCTTCTCTGAGCTTAGCAACCAACCTTAAAATTTCCTGATGGTCTCGTCCAATTTGATGAGTCTCTTGAGCGATATCCAAGGCCAATCTCATCTTTGAGGCTTCATTTGTTTCTTCGGCCAGGATTTCTGAAATTTGGAGCCCGGAACTTTGGCTCGATATCTTCGCCATATCGCGTCCCAGAAGCCGTATAGCGGCCTTCTTGGTTTCGAATCCTTCGTCTTCCAACATTTTGCTTTCTTCGGAATAGAGCCGGTCGAAGTTGCCGGCGAACTCGTATTTTTCCATAATCTCGAAAATGTCCTCTGCGTCCCTCCGGCGTTCCGGATATCGTTCGTGCCAGGATATCAACTTCATGATGACCAGGCCTGGTAATGAACAAACGCTGACTATCACGTCCGGCGAGGAGCTCACCCTGACCTGGTGAGAGAACATGAAAGCTTCTTCGAATCCCGCCGTGCTCATTTGGAAAGATTCATCCGGGGGCCAGCGGATGGTATGCGCGGGACCGGCGATCGGACCGAACGGCACGATGTCAACCAGGATTCTCTCGTATTGGAGTCTCTGCACTTGGTTCGTGCCTTTAAAGCGATGATTCTCGGTAAGTTCATTTTTCAAGCTGGAAAAATGCCCCCAACTCGCAACGGAAACACCTAGGTCCAAGTCTAGCGTGGCCCGGTGCGGCGGGAGACCAAAGTGAAGCTTGAGCAAGATGTCTCTGGCCAAGGCCCCGATAACAAAAAAAGAGATGCCCATGGAATCCGCGGCTGCCTTAACGTGGGCCAAAGCAGCGGCGGAATCCTCGTCAATCTTCCCTGAGATATCGAGCAATGTGTTGTTCATAGATGGTCTTTGCTGTTTCGATATTCCGCTCGTTTCCCGAAGCCAAAAGGTCGGCAAAGATCAGGATAGGATGGACGGTCTCAAGCGCATCCGCGCGAGCGTCCGAGGTCCAGAATCTTTCCAGGATTTCGACATTGCCGTTGCTTTCCGTACGGAGTCTGTTCTCCAATAGGAATTCGTTGAGGCGAGAACCCGCTAAATAAACGGTTATTATCTGGGGATTCAAATAGCCGGTGATTCGGGATGCTGCGACCTCGCCTCCCCATTGAGCCCAGGCCGGCTGAAGGATCTTTTCCCGCCACCAGCCATGGCTGCCCTGATATCTTCCCATGAGGATCCGCGGCCGCAGCCGCTCGGGGTAGGCGGAGACCCATCCGTCGAAAAGGTCCTTTTTTCGAATCAGCTTGCGAACTGCGTTTCGGTCCTCGACCAGAAAGAGTCGGACCTTCAGCTCCGCCATTATTCCGGCCACAGTTCCGAGGGCTACGCCGCCGGCCGCGGCGATCTCCCGGAAGGTCCTGTTGATAAGGTCGGGCCGGCACAAGAAAGGAAAGACTGCCCTGAGGCCCGCGGGCATGAAAAGATGGGGGGGCGGCATTAGGGGAGTCCTGTCCGGCGGCCTATTCCCCTTGGCGAAGATGTGTAACTGGCCCTGCCGGACGAACGCGTTGCCGGCCGTATCGATGAATTCAAGACCGTCACGTCTCATTTGGTCGGCCATCTCGGGGTTCACGTATTGAGTGATCACAAGTAAAGGACGCTCAGGAGATGCTTTTTTTATCAAAAGATATAACCTAGCGGCATGAGAAAAGATTGACTTTAACTCCGCGTGATACAGGATCTCTCGTTTTCCAGCTCTGAGACGTACCAGAACGTCGGGCAACAGCCTTTCCGTCAGAGGCGGCTCAAGAGTGGAGATCTCGAGTTCCCCCTGCCCGGAGAAGTGCTGGTTGAAGGCCGATATGGCCTTCCTCAAGAGGTCGGTTTCCGTTGCTTCAGAACGCTTTTTCATGGCAATTGTTCATAAGTGTGCAGTGTTCAATATTAATGAACATAGCAATACTATGAACATTTGTCAAGAACTTTCTTTGAATTTGGCCTTCACGCGTTCATAAAGAGTCCGATTCGGATACAGCGATTAATTCATGCCGACTTCTTTTTCGAGCGCCCTCCGGACCAACCGGTTCAACGATATCCCCTCGCTGATCGACTTTCGCACCGCCCGCTTGTGGAGGTCGGGAGACACTCTTACGTTAAAAGTCCCCTTATAGGACCTGGCAAAATCCTTTCCGACCGTCCGACAAAGCTCGAGATAATCTTCGACGGCCTCTTTAAAGGCTGTCTTGAGCTCACCCACAGAACGGCCCTCGAAGGAAACCAGGTCGTCGATGCCTTCAATCCTGCCGTGAAAACAATCATCATCAGGGCTGAAGTATATGGAGCTCAAAAAGCCCTTATGGCGCAGAACGTTTTTCATCGGAGAAATCCTTTCCGCTTGAGTTCCCGCTCAACATCATTCAACTGGTAGCGCTTAAGGACATTACTCGGATGCGGCCTATGGAGGCGAATGATGTTCTTGCATTTTTCTTCGCCAGGAATCTCTTTATGAGCTTTAGATGGCGGCTCATGATTAAGATATCTGAATCATTTTAGGAATGCAACTAAAAAATAGTGACATTTCTTCCGTCCCCTACGTTCAAACATATGAAAAGACGCCTCCGCCAGGGCCTTTGTCTCATGTCTTTACCGCCTGGAAGGGCTTTAATTATTTCTTGATATCCTCTTGACCCGGCGTTACAATTGAGGTCCCAAATCAGAGGGGCTGGGGGAAAATGGGAAACTCAATTCCTGCGCGTCTCAAAAAGGGCGCCATCCTGACCTACA